>CAJMMS010000015.1 GCA_905214675.1 uncultured bacterium | reverse complement strand
CTATCTGGAAGATATTGATGTAGGATATCGCGCGCAGATTTATGGTTACGAGAACTGGTACTGTCCAGACGCCATCGTATGGCATGTTGGCAGCGCGACAAGCGGTTCCAGATACAACGAGTTTAAAATCCGCCATTCCTCAAGAAATAATATATATATGGTATACAAAAATATGCCATTGTTGCAGATTATACTCAATTTTCCATTATTGCTTATCGGATTTCTGATAAAATGGCTGTTTTTTATCCGCAAAGGATTCGGAAAAGAATATTTCCATGGTATTTTTACGGGAATCGCAATGTCTGGAAAAGCCAGGAAAGTCCCATTCCGGAAAGAGCATTTCCGGAATTATGTAAGAATACAGCTTCAGCTCTGGGTGAATATTTTCCGAAGGCTGGCATAAAGCTTTGAAAAGGAAAACGCTATGAGCAAGATGTAAAACATTTGTAAAACAGATGGGGAATCCACAAAAAAGAATTGCCCTTTTTTGTCGTACGCGTTATGATAAGGCAAGCAGACAGGAGAGAGGATAACCATATGATCAAAGACAATCAAAAAATCTTCAACCGCATGCACGTGGTGATCGATGCGCTGGTGATCGCATTTACGTATGTGGCAGCCTGGTTTATCCAGTTTGAATTTTTTGCACCGGATGTAGCCGGTAAGCTGCCGCTGGAAACTTATATATCGGCTCTGGTTTTTCTGATACCAGGGCTTTTGCTGCTTTATCATGCCTTTAATCTGTACACGCCAAAACGGGTGCAGGGACGCAGGCTGGAATTTGGCAATGTGGTAAAGGCGAATACCATAGCACTGATGGTGTTTTTTACTGTAGCGTACATGCAGCATGAGATCGATTTTTCACGAAAAATGCTGTGCATTTTTTATGCACTCAATATTTTTACAGAGACGCTGGTACGGAATCTGATCCGCATGGTCCTGATGAATATCCGCAGACATGGAATGAACCAGAAACAGATTCTTCTGGTGGGATACAGCCGTGCGGCAGAACAGTATATCGACCGCATCATTGGCAATCCGCAGTGGGGATACTGTATACGGGGTATTTTAGATGATCAGGTTGCCAGAGGGACGATGTATAAAGGGATTAAAGTGATCGGAAGGATCGAAAATCTGGTCGTGATCCTGCCGGAGAACCGGCTGGATGAGATTGCCATCACGCTGGGGCTTGGAGAATATGACAAATTGCAGCATATTGTGGCAATGTGTGAAAAATCGGGTGTGCATACGAAATTTATACCGGATTATAATAACATTATACCGACGAAACCTTATACGGAGGATCTTCTGGGACTTCCGGTGATCAACATCCGCCATGTACCGCTGACCAATACGTTCAACAGTATGGTAAAGCGCACGATGGATGTTGCCGGAGCACTGGTGGCAATTCTGCTGTTTTCGCCGGTGATGCTGATAGCGGCAATTCTGGTAAAGACAACGTCGAAAGGCCCGCTGATCTTCAAACAGGAGCGTGTCGGACTGCATAACAAGCCATTTTATATGTATAAGTTCCGTTCAATGGCGGTGCAGCAGGCAAAGGATGAGAAAGCAGCGTGGACGACCAAGAATGATCCGCGTGTGACCGGGATTGGAAAGATCATGCGTAAGACCAGTATTGATGAACTGCCGCAGCTTTTTAATGTGTTAAAAGGTGATATGAGCCTGGTAGGGCCAAGACCGGAGCGTCCGCAGTTTGTGGAAAAGTTCCGGGAGGAGATCCCACGTTACATGGTAAAACATCAGGTGCGTCCGGGCATGACCGGCTGGGCACAGATCAATGGTTACAGGGGAGATACATCGATCAAACGCAGGATAGAGTTTGACTTGTATTATATTGAAAACTGGACAGTGGGGCTGGATATCAAGATCCTGATCCTCACAGTATTCAAGGGATTTATCAACAAGAATGCGTACTAGAAAGGGGAATTTGTATGGCAAGGAGAGACAAGAGAGAAAAGCGTGATTCGTATGGGATGCAGGAGGATTACCGCAGAGAGCCGGAAAGATACCGCCAGGATCAGGGGGGATATGACAGACGTTATGACCAGGGTTATGATCCACGTTACGGTCAGAATTACCGCCAGGATGAATATGGAAGAAATGGTGCCTATCGTCAGGAGTACCGTCAGGATGAGTACGGAAGGCAGGGCGGCTACCGGCAGGACTACCGTGGAGGATATGATAACGGGTATTATGAGCCGGATGACAGAAGGAGACGCGCAGCCAGACGGAAAAAGAAAAAGCACATCACATTTGCGATTGAGATCCTGGTACTGGTACTGCTGGCAGCCGGTCTGTTCGTAGCAGCAAAAGTTGGTAAGATCAAACGAACGGATGTGTCAAAAGGCGATATTGTTATCAACAGCGATGTGGATTTAAAAGGATATACGAACATTGCACTGTTCGGCGTGGATTCCAGAGAAGGAAGCCTGGATAAAGATGCACACAGCGATGCAATTCTGGTAGCAAGCATCAACAATAAGACAAAGGATGTCAAACTGGTGTCTGTTTACCGTGATACGTATCTGGATAATACAAATGGTGAATACCGTAAAGCAACAGAGTGTTACTACTTTGGCGGTCCTTCCCGCGCGATCAGTATGCTGAACAAGAATCTGGATCTGGATATCACCGATTTTGTTACGGTAGATTTTACAGCAGTAGCGGATGTGGTTGATGCACTTGGCGGCATTGACATTGATGTACAGGAAGATGAGATCGTCCATCTGAACAATTATCAGGTGGAAGGCTCCCAGGTGACCGGAAAAGAGATCGTACCGGTAGAATATGCCGGACTTCAGACTTTAAACGGACTGCAGGCACTGTCATACTGCCGTATCCGTTATACGGAAGGCAGCGATTTCAAACGTACGGAGAGACAGCGTACGGTACTCCAGAAGATTCTGGAAAAAGCAAAGAGTGCAGATCTGTTGACTCTGAACAGTCTGATCGATAAAGTAGCGGATAATATGATGACAAGTCTCAGTAATACCGAATTGCTTTCACTGGCAAAAGATGTAGCTTCTTATAATCTGACAGACCAGACGGGATTTCCGTTTAATCTGACAACGGCAAATCTGCAGGCAGGTGACTGCGTTGTTCCAGTTGATCTGGAGGATAATGTGCGCCAGCTTCATCAGTGGATGTTCGGGGATGACAGTTATCAGCCGTCTGATTCTGTACAGGAGATCAGTTGGCAGATCATGAATGATACCGGGATACAGTAAAAGAAAGCAGGGGAAACGTGAAGAAAACCGTAGATGTTGTGATTCCGAGTTACAGACCGGATCATAAATTTGACCAGTTGATGCATATGCTGAAAAAACAGACCTATCCGGTTGGGACGATCCTGATCGTCAATACTGGAGAAGAATTTTTTCCCCAAAAAGGATATGAGTCATGGCAGAATGTGCAGATCAGGCATATAAAGGCAGAAAATTTTGATCATGGCGGCACCAGGGATGGCGCCGCTTCCCTGCTGTGCGGGGAACTGATCCTGTTTATGACGCAGGATGCCGTCCCTGCAGATGAATATCTTGTGGAGCGTCTGGTGGCAGCTTTTGAGCAGGAAGAAGTGGCAGCGGCTTATGCACGCCAGCTTCCGGCTAAAGACTGTGATATCATAGAGCGCTATACCAGAAGTTTCAACTATCCGAAAGAGAGCAGCATAAAAACAAAACAGGATTTAGACAGACTGGGCATAAAAACATTTTTCTGTTCGAATGTATGTGCCATGTACCGAAGAAGTGTGTATGAGAAGCTTGGCGGCTTTGTAAAACACACGATCTTCAATGAAGATATGATATTTGCGGGAAAACTGATCCAGGAAGGCTATGCCATTGCCTATGTGGCAGAAGCAAAAGTGGTTCATTCCCACAATTATACAAACAGCCAGCAGCTTCACCGGAATTTTGATCTGGCAGTGTCACAGGCCGATCACCCGGAGATTTTTGCCATGGCAAAATCAGAAAGTGAAGGTATCCGCATGGTAAAAGCGACGGCAGCTTATCTGATAAAACAGAAAAAGCCGTATCTGATACCGGTACTGGTAACAAGAAGTGCAAGCAAACTGCTTGGATACCGGCTGGGAAAAGCTTACCGGAAATTACCGGAAAAGCTTGTTTTACAACTTACAGGAAATAAGAGTTACTGGGAGAAGAAAAAGAAAAGAGAACTGTAAACCGTAAAAATATTGGAGGAAATTTTATGTGTGGAATTGTAGGTTACATCGGAACAAAGCAGGCGGCACCGATCCTTCTGGACGGTCTGGAGAAACTGGAATATCGCGGTTATGACTCGGCAGGCATTGCTGTTTTTGACGGAGAAGCGATTCACGTAAAGAAGTCAGCCGGAAGATTGAAGGTGCTTTCAGAGCTTACACACGATGGGGCGACGATGCCGGGAACATCCGGAATCGGCCATACACGCTGGGCGACGCATGGTGCACCGAGTGACGTGAATGCACACCCGCATCTGAATGCAGATGCTTCGATTGCAGTCGTACATAATGGAATTATCGAAAATTATGTGAAATTAAGAAAAAAACTGCAGTCCAAAGGTTATGTTTTCTTATCTGAGACGGATACAGAGGTGGTGGCACACCTTCTGGATTATTATTACAAAGGAGATGCGCTGCATGCGATTACAAAAGTAATGCAGCATGTGGAAGGTTCCTATGCACTTGGGATTCTTTTTAAGGATCATCCGGATGAACTGTACGCTGTGCGCAAAGACAGCCCGCTGATCGTAGGTACCAATGACGGTGGAAGTCTGATCGCATCGGATGTACCGGCAATCCTGAAATATACAAGGCAGGTATATTTTATTGAAAATGAAGAAATCGCATGTCTTAAAGCTGATTCTGTTACATTTTATAATACAGACGAAGAAGAGATCGAGAAAGAGCAGACGACCATCGAATGGGATATCAGTGCAGCCGAAAAAGGTGGCTATGAGCATTTTATGTTAAAAGAGATGTACGAACAGCCAAAGGCAGTGGCAGATACCTTAAATCCGCGTATCAAAGAAAATCAGCTTGTGATCGAAGAACTGGGGATGACGGATGAAGAGATCCGTGCTGTGCAGAAAATCTTTATTGTCGCATGCGGTTCTGCGTACCATACAGGAGTTACCGCAAAATATGTGATCGAAGGTCTGGCACGCATACCGGTAGAAGTGGAACTTGCCAGTGAGTTCCGCTACCGCAATCCAATCCTTACTGAAGGTACGCTGGTGGTGATCGTCAGCCAGTCCGGTGAGACGGCAGATTCTCTGGCAGCACTTCGGGAAGCCAAAGAAAGAGGTATCCGGACACTGGGAATCGTTAACGTGGTGGGAAGTTCCATTGCAAGGGAAGCAGACAGCGTAATCTATACCTGGGCAGGTCCGGAGATCGCCGTTGCGACCACAAAGGCATACAGCACGCAGTTGATCGCAGAATATATCCTGGCACTGAAATTTGCACATGTCCGCGGGCAGATCACAGATGAAGAACTTAAATCTTATATCAAAGATCTGAAGCGTCTGCCGCAGCAGATCGAGATGCTGCTCAATAATAAGACCAAGATACAGCGTTTTGCGAACCGTTATCTGGCAGCAAGAGATGTATTCTTTATCGGAAGAGGTCTGGACTACGCAATTTCCCTGGAAGGATCCTTAAAATTAAAAGAAATTTCCTATATTCATTCAGAAGCATATGCAGCAGGCGAACTGAAGCACGGAACGATTTCACTGATCGAGGAAGGAACGCTGGTAACAGCAGTTCTGACACAGGAAGATCTGTATAAGAAAACACTGAGCAATATGGTGGAAGTCAAGGCAAGGGGAGCATTTTTGCTGGCAGTGACCAATACCGATAATGTAGATGTGGAAAAAACAGCCGATTATGTCATTTACATTCCAAAAACGAATAAATATTTTACCAATTCGCTTGCGGTCATCCCGCTGCAGCTTTTTGCTTACTATGTATCGATCGGGCGTGGCTGCGATGTAGATAAACCACGTAACCTGGCAAAATCCGTTACTGTTGAATAAAGTTAAGATGAAAACCGCTTAATGTGAAAAATTAAGCGGTTTTGTCACACTTTGAACACAAACGACTGCTATACTCTTCTAACATACAGAGGAAAATAATGTAACAGTTCAGAGGAGGATTTGGTCATGTATGACGAATTTGACAATAAAGAAAACGAGGATCGCTATGATCCGGACGCTGCGCCGGATACCACAGCATCGGAACCGGAACAGGCTTCCGACCAGTATATGCAGTCTGAGGTAACCGAGAATCCTGAACTTACAGGAGATATGGAAGATACCCGATCACAGCAGGAACAGCAACAGCAGGCATCGTCGGTTTACCATTATCGTTATGAAAAGGGTGAGCAGAGTGAACAGACAGGATCACAGCAGTCCTATCAGCAGCAACAGCAGCAGTCCTATCAGCAGGATCCCAACCGTTCTTATCGTCAGTATTATCAGAATGGCGAATATCATCAAAGAGAGACAGGATGGCATGACGGTGTATATCAGAACCGTGATCCATATGAAGAACATATACCGGAAAGCAAAGGGAAAAAACCGTTAAGTGATGCGAAGAAGATCGCAATCGGACTTGGATGTGCTGTAGCATTTGGCGTGGCAGTCGGTCTGGTGATCCTTTCAGCAGGAACTTTCCGGGATAACCGGAACAGGCAGATCACAGCAGCACTGGAGGAGACCAGTGAGCAGCAGACAGAGCAAAGAGCAGAGCTGCAGACGCAGGCGGCAGGCGATGCAGACAACAGCCAGAGCGCTGCACAGGGGGCTGCTGTAGTCGGTGATGTTTCGGCAATCGCAGAAAATGCCATGCCTTCGATCGTAGCTATTACTAATAAAGGTGTAGAAGAAGTACAGAGTATGTTCTTTGGAACAACCCAGTATCAGGAAACAGAGAGCGCCGGCTCCGGTGTGATCATTGCAAAGACTGATAAAGAACTTCTGATCGCGACCAACAACCATGTGGTAGACGGTGCAGAAGAACTGAGTGTCTGCTTTACGGTTGATACCGACAACAAAGATGATGCTGTTGTGAAAGCACAGGTCAAAGGTACAGATTCGGATCACGATCTGGCAGTTGTAGCAGTGAATCTTTCCGATATCTCATCAGATGTACAGAGCAAGCTGAAGGTAGCTGTGATGGGTGATTCGGATGCACTGAAGATCGGCAATCAGGTTATTGCGATCGGTAATGCCCTGGGATATGGACAGTCTCTGACCGTAGGATATGTCAGCGCACTGAACCGTGAAGTGACGATTGATAATGTAAGCAACAATATGATCCAGACAGATGCAGCGATCAACTTTGGAAACAGTGGCGGTGCACTTCTGGATATCAATGGCAATCTGATCGGCATTAACTCAGCAAAAGCAGCCGATACCGGAGTAGAAGGTATGGGCTATGCGATCCCAATCAATACAGCTTCTCCGATCCTGGATGAACTGATGAACCGCACGACAAGAGAGAAAGTAAGCGACAGTGAACAGATGGGATTCCTTGGGGTAGATCCAAGAGATGTGTCAGAAGAAGCACGTCAGATCTACAATCTTCCGGCAGGTGCGTTTGTATACAACGTAGTGGAAGGCTCCCCGGCAGAACAGGCTGGTATCAAGAAAGGTGATATCATTACAAAACTGGACGGTATCACGATCTCATCCAGAGATGAACTGTTTTCCCGTATGGAATATTACAAAGCAGGTGAGACGATCGATGTGGTAGTTAAGACAGCAGAAGGCGGAGAATATGTGGAAAACACTATTTCCGTTACACTGGCAAAGAAGAGTGATTTTGCTTCTTCATCAGATAGCAGTTCTGATTCATCAGATGATGCACAGAGTCAGGATGGCAGTCAGAATCAGAATCCGGATAACGGACAGGGGAATGATCAGAGTCAGCCAAGACAGTATTATTACGATGGAAATGGCAGCGATGATTCCGGGTATGATTCTCTGGAGGATTTCTTCCGTCAGTTCCAGCAGTAATGCAGGAATGTCTGTGGCATTCTTGCTGCGGACCGCTCCGGAGATATGGACATCAAATAAAAAAGGAGTTCACTGTTTTGTGAACTCCTTTTCCTGTGTCAGTCAGGCTTTTCCAGAAGAAAAGCTGACGCATACACAGGTATACCACACAATTATCATAACCTTTCGTATTCATAAGTACTCCTGCACTCCCCTCTGAATGAATTATTTTACAGTTTCATTCAGAATTGCGATGATCGCGTCTGCTTCGTCTTTTGTGATCTCGTTACCAGCTATATAAGCAGCTACAAATTTTTCAAGAGAACTGTCATAAGCATCCTGCAAAACTTCTTTTGCGTGGAACTCACGGTAAGCATCACGGGAAATCGCAGGGATATAAGTCGTTCTGCGGCGTGTACCTTCTGTTCTGAGGAAGCCCTGATCCATAAGGATCGTCAGATACGTATAGAGTGTCTGGCGTTTCCAGTCTCTTCCCTTTTCTTCTGTGAAATGTTTGTAAATCTCACGGAAAGAAGTACCCTCCGGAAAATCCCACAGATAATGCATGATCAGTTTCGTTGTAGCAGTTAAATTGTAAGTAGACATTGTTTATGTTCACCTCCTAAAAATTTATACCTTTATACTACTATTATCATAAGAAAAATGCAAGAATAATTTGCGAAAAATTATAAAATTTTGTAACAGTTTTTTGCTAAAACGTCAGTTTTATAACATGGATTTGCAAAATAGTACACAATGTGCTATGATGCATTCCAGAAATGGATTTTTGTGAATGGAGTAAAGAATATGAGTAATCTGATGTTTTGCCTCAATGCGACCATGCCGATTTTTCTGACGATGCTGCTGGGGTTTGTTTTTTGCAGAACGGATCTGACGGACGAAGCATTTATGAACAAGGCGAACAGTTTTGTGTTTAAAGTAGCGCTTCCGGTTCTGGTTTTTCAGGATCTGGCAACGGTGGATTTTTTTGAAGCATGGGATTGGAAGTTTGTAGTATTTTGTTTCCTTGCCACGTTAATAAGTATTACAGCAGTCACCGTATTGTCTTTTTTTCTGAAAGATAAAAGTTTGCAGGGAGAATTTATCCAGGCATCGTATCGCAGCAGCGCGGCGATTTTCGGAATTGCTTTTATACAGAATATTTATGGGGAAGCAGGTATGGGACCGCTGATGATCGTGGCAAGTGTGCCATTGTATAATATCATGGCAGTTGTGGTTTTAACGGTCATGAAGCCGGAACGGGGAAAGCTGGATGGAGCACTGGTTGGAAAAACACTGAAAGGGATCGTTACCAATCCAATCATTATCGGAATCGTATGTGGTGTACTGTGGTCAGTGCTTAAGCTTCCAATGCCGGTGATCATGGAAAAAACAGTGAAGAATGTAGCAGCACTGGCAACACCGCTTGGACTGATGGCAATGGGAGCATCCATTGAGTTTCGTGGTGCGCGGAAGGAAGTACGCCCTGCACTTGCAGCTACACTGCTGAAACTGGTTATTCTGGCAGGCGTTTTTCTGCCGGTAGCCATTGCACTTGGATTTCGAACGGAAAAGCTGATCGCAATTCTGGTCATGCTTGGTTCGGCAACTACAGTAAGCTCTTATGTCATGGCAAGAAATATGGGACATAAAGGTGTGCTTACTTCCAGTGTGGTCATGTTTACGACACTGCTCAGCGCATTTACGCTGACTGGATGGCTTTATATTCTGAAAGTACAGGGACTGATCTAAGTGATCCGGTTTAAGTCGGATTGCAGCGGATTTTAGGAAAAGTTCACTTGTTTCTTGCAAACACATGAGCTATAATGAAGAACAGTAAATTACCGGAGGGTTATAAGCATGTCAGATGAGAAAAATATCGATGCAGATGTGATCGATAAAGATAAAAAAGAAGATTTTGAGGAGATCTGCTTTTTGTGCAGAAGACCGGAGAGCAAAGTGGGGAAGATGGTACATCTGCCGAATGCGATCAATATCTGCCCGCAGTGTATGCAGAAAGTTTTTGATTCCATGGGAAATGGCAGTATGAATACTCAGGATCTTGGCAATATGCCGAATGTCAGCATGATCAATCTGTCAGATCTGCACCAGCATATCCCACAGGGACAGAAACTGAAAAAAAAGAAAAAGAAAGAAGAGGCAAAACCGGCATTTGATCTGAAATCAATCCCGGCACCTCATAAGATAAAAGCAGAACTGGATGAATATATCATTGGACAGGAGTATGCAAAGAAAGTGGTTTCCGTAGCAGTTTATAATCATTATAAGCGTGTGGCGACCGGTACGATGGATGACATTGAGATCGAGAAATCCAATATGTTGATGATCGGGCCGACCGGAAGCGGAAAGACCTATCTGGTCAAGACACTGGCAAAGCTTCTGGATGTGCCGCTGGCGATCGCGGATGCGACTTCGCTGACAGAGGCGGGATACATAGGGGATGATATTGAGAGCGTTGTCAGCAAACTGCTTGCAGCGGCAGACAACGATGTGGAAAAAGCAGAACAGGGAATTATTTTTATAGATGAGATTGATAAGATCGCAAAGAAAAAGAACACCAACCAGAGGGATGTCAGCGGTGAATCCGTACAGCAGGGAATGTTAAAACTCCTGGAAGGCGCAGATGTGGAAGTGCCGGTCGGAGCAAACAGCAAGAATGCCATGGTTCCTCTGGCAACCGTAAATACCAGGAATATTCTTTTTATTTGCGGCGGAGCGTTCCCTGGTCTGGAGGATATCATAAAAGAGCGCCTGAACAAACAGGCATCGATCGGATTCCGTGCAGATCTCAAAGATAAGTACGACAATGATCCGGATATCCTGGAAAAAGTAACGCTGGAAGATATCCGTAATTTTGGTATGATTCCGGAATTTATCGGCAGGCTTCCAATCGTCTTTACATTAAAAGGACTGACAAAAGAAATGCTGGTTCAGATTTTGAAAGAACCGAAAAATGCGATCCTTAAACAGTACCAGAAACTGCTGGCGCTGGATGAAGTGCAGCTCATCTTTGAGGAAGATGCGCTGGAAGCAATCGCAGAAAAAGCACTTCAGAAAAAGACAGGCGCGCGTGCATTGCGTGCGATCATCGAGGAATTTATGCTGGATATCATGTATGAGATTCCCAAAGATGACAATATTGGAAGTGTGACGATCACAAGAGACTATATTGAGCATAAGGGCGGACCGCTCATCGAAATGAGAGGTGTACCGGCACTGGAGGAATAGTATGGTGTGGATGCTATTGCCGGCAGGCATTTTTGCGGCGGATGATATTATGAAGAGAAAAGCGGAAAGCTGGAAAGAGGAGGAGCCGCCACGCAAAGTGTTTGGAGGACATATTATTCTGCAGAAACTGCATAATCGGGGTGCAGCCTTCAGTTTTATGCAAGAAAGACCCAAAGTGCTTACGTATATGACAGCCACTGTTACAGCAGGAATAATAGCAGGTTATGTGTGGATTGGAAAAGAAAAGAAAATGCTGCTTTTGAAAACGGGGGCTGGCATGATACTGGGAGGAGCGTTAAGTAATTTGCGGGACCGGATTTGCAGAGGGTATGTGGTTGATTATTTCAGTTTTCATACGAAATCCGGAAAATTGGAAAAACTTGTGTTCAATTTGTCGGATATGTTTATTTTTCTGGGAGGTATTCTGGTTATTTTCTGGAATATGCTTCGGAAAAGTTGACAGAACATGTCCAAAATGGTATCTTATTAAGTGCAAAAAACGGTGTATTGCCGAAAGGCAAGACCATTAGGAGAAATGAACGATGGACGAATTACAGCAGGAACAGTTTACAAAAGCCTTACTTGGACTTGTGGATTTAGCAAAGACAAAGAAAAACGTATTACAGTACGGCGAGATCAACGACGCATTTAAGGGACTGGAACTGACAGAAGATAAAATGGATCTGGTACTGGAGTACCTGGAAAAGCAGAAGATTGATATTGTAAATGCAGAAGTTGGTGTCGATAATGCAGAAGATCTGATCCTGGATAATGATGATATTATTCTGGACGATGAAGAAGAAGTAGAGATCATTGATGATGTGGATGTACTGGAAGGTGTCAGCACCGAGGATCCGGTACGTATGTATCTGAAAGAAATCGGAAATGTACCGCTGCTTACAACGGAACAGGAAGTAGAACTGGCAAAACGTGTGGAAGCAGGAGATGAAGAGGCGAAAAAGCAGCTTACAGAAGCAAACCTGCGTCTGGTTGTCAGCATCGCCAAAAAATATGTAGGACGCGGAATGCCGTTTCTGGATCTGATCCAGGAAGGAAATATGGGACTGATGAAAGCCGTAGATAAGTTTGACTATACAAAAGGCTACAAATTCAGTACCTATGCTACCTGGTGGATCCGTCAGGCAATCACAAGAGGAATCGCAGATACTGGAAGAACGATCCGTGTACCGGTACATATGGTAGAGACGATCAATAAGACACTTCGTATGACAAGAACACTGCTGCAGGAACTTGGGCGTGAACCGACCCCGGAAGAAGTGGCAGAGCGACTGAACGTATCGGTATCGCGTGTGCGTGAAGTACTGAAGATTTCCAGAGATCCGGTATCTTTGGATACCCCGATCGGTGAGGAAGATGACAGCCACCTTGGCGATTTTATTGAGGATGATTCTGCACTTTCACCGGCAGATTCTGCAGCGTTTTCCATGCTGCGGGCAGAGCTTGCGACTGCTCTGGAATCTCTGACAGACCGGGAACGTCAGGTAGTCAAACTTCGTTTTGGACTGGAAGATGGAAGAGCAAGGACACTGGAGGAAGTCGGAAAAGAATTTAATGTAACGCGTGAGCGTATCCGCCAGATCGAAGCAAAAGCACTTCGAAAACTGCGTCATCCATCCAGAAGTAAGAGACTGAAAGATTTTCTGATCTGATAATTAAAAAGATAATTAAAAAAGACATAAAGCGGAAACGTTTTATGTCTTTTTTGTGCGCGAAGCGTTTGTAAGTCAAAGGAACTGTCGTTGACAGTTGCTTTAACTTATAAGGAATAAACAAGAATACCGAAAATGATAAGCAAGTTCCCGGCCAGCTTTCCGCGGCTGATTTCCTCTTTTAAAAGAAAACGGGAAAAAACCAGTACAAATACATAGGTGAACGTATCAATGATAGATCCGTATTTGTAAGGAACTTTTGTGTATGCGTAAGTATTTAAAAGAAGAACGGCGGCAAAGATAGCATAAGCCAGGATAACACGCCAGTTCAGGTATTCATAAATTCCGTTTTTGTGTTCCATATTGGCACTTTGTTTCAGCAGAATCTGAGAGATCGCAGAAAAAAAAGTTGCCGCAAACATCAAAAACATAAAAAGATGTGTTGTATTATTCATAATGCTGTACCACCATAACTCCGGCAAGCACGATCAGCATGCCGAGAATATTGTTCCAGGAAAGAGATTCGTGGAAGATCAGAACTGCCCATACCTGTGACCAGATCAGATAAACGCTTCGGTGTGCATAGGCAGTAGAAAGTGAAAATTTTTTGATGATCTTCTGCCAGGCCAGTGCATAGACTCCGCAGTTTGCCAGCATTAGAAAGGCAAACAGATACAGAAGCGGTGCCTGCAGTCCGTTTTTATTGTATTGGATCGATGCCAGCTTGGAGAAAATCCCGGTCAGAGAAAAGAGCAGGATATTCAGGTGAAGCTGGATATAATTTTTTAACTGTTCCATAATGTTTCCAGATCAACTCCGTCAATTTTTATTGTGTGCCGCACATCAGACATAAGACTATCCATCTGATGAATATCATCTGTGAGGGCAATGACCTGACCGATGCGGCTGGTTCCGTTCTGGATGGCGGGAACGGTCTCACCAATCTGGTAATCCAGAGAAATCAGAGCACCACTTTGTGCCAGATGTTCCAGCCGGTTCTGATCGATCGAGGTCAGGATTCCTTCTTTTTTGGAGAAAAGCAACCTTGCCATACATGGTTTTGCTTGGATACCGGAAGATGGACAGGTGATCTTCTCGCCAAGAGCCATACGGATCAGCGCAGCGTAGTAATCCATACCGGTATGAAGAGAAATCAGTTCTGGTATGCAGGTTGCACCGGCTCTTCCGCCCATTTCCAGGATGTAGACATCATCGGAAGTCACCAGGACATCGGCATTAAAAGCACAGTTGTCAAGTCCAAGTGCATGGACAGCACGTGTGATTTCTTCCGTAATCTGTTTTTGCAGATGTTTGCTGCACTGGTATGGAAAATGATGTCCCTCCGGAAGGGTTGTGCTTCCGGTTGTATACGTGAACTTATCATGCGGCAGAAGCAACTGGATGTGTCCGTTCGAGATCAGTCCGTCAACCCCGATTTCATGAGCGGTGATAAACTGCTCGACAAGCACATAATCTTTGCGGGTAACGCGCATGGCATCCTGGCGGGCTGCAAGGACTTGTTCTTTTGTGTCAGCACGCTGGATACCGCGGCTTCCGGAACTGTCCACTGCTTTTACAATCACCGGAGGCTGCAGCCTGGAAAATGCATCCAGTGCTTCTTCATCGGTAAAGACCTTGCAGGCTTTCGGAGTCGCGACATCTTTCGCAAGAAAAGCTTCCTTCATGGAAGCTTTGTTTGTTGCAAGACTTGCAGCAGAAAACGGAATCCCCTGAAGATGCAGCTTTTCACAGAGATAACCCACCGATATGACAGAAACATCGGTTCCCGTGGTACATACACCGGAAATCCTGGCGGCCTGCGCTTTTTGCAGCAGATGATGGTAGTCTGTGGTATCAATCTCCCAGACTTCATCGGCAATGGCAAGACCTGGATAAGGTCCGGAATAGCTGGCAGCAATGGTATAAAGTCCCATTTCTTTTGCTTTTAAAATAAGTGGCACCTGATAAACACCAGCACCAAGTATCAGTAATTTTTTCTGCATAAATTTACTCTTTCTGATCAATATTTACCGTTTCGCGTATGATATACTGTGGTGTATTGTTGATACAGAGCATGATCTTTCCAAGATATTCTCCGATAATACCAAGTACCAGAAGTACACAGCCAAAAAACAGTAGCATGGCACACATCAGGGATGCCCAGCCAAGTGTGGAACTTGGCGTGATAAGCTGATGGATAAAAGTGATCACTGCCATAAGGAAGCCGGCTCCGGAAAACAGGATACCAAGGACGGCGGAAATACGAAGCGGAATCACGGAGAAATTCCAGTAGGCAAGCCAGAGCTTGACCAGTTTGCGGAATGTATAATTGGAAGATCCCTGCTCACGTTTATGATGCTCGATCGTCACATCAGCAATATTGCTGGTAACGCGATAAAAAATGGCATCAATATAAGGGTTATAGTTGGTATATTTGATCACTTCATCACGTACCCGGCGGGTGATCACCCAGTAATTGCTCGAAACAATGTCCTTTGGACGGCCAAGCAGGATGCGGGAAGTGACTTTATTAAACTTGCTGGTCAGATTTTTGAAGAAGGAATTCTTACGTTTGGCGTAATCGCCATAGACCAGATCATAACCTTCCTGGATCTTATCCAGCAGCTTGTACATCTGAGAAGGATGCGTCTGAAGATCATCGTCCATTCCGACGATCAGATCGCCTTCCGTATAGTGGAGCGCTGCCATCAGCGCATTGTGCTGACCAAAGTTTTTGCCCAGGTTTACACCCTTTACACAGGGATATTTGGCGGCAAGTTCTTTGATGGAGCCGTAAGTATTATCTTTGGAATAGTCATTGACCAGGACAAATTCATAAGTATACTGCGGCATTTTTTTAAATTCTGCAATCGTCAGCTCGACTGCATGTTTGATGGACTCCTGCGAATTGTAGCAGGGGATAACAACAGATACCAGCATGGAAAATCCTCTCTTTGCCTGAAACGCGGAAGCGTTTCTTTACTTTATTGTGTTCCTGAAACTTTGTGTCAGGAAGTGTGTCAGCCATCGATGCGTTTCTTGAAAGCCGGAAGCTGTTCACGGCGCAGAGGAAGCGCAACGCTGACCGGATTTAAAACATAACCCTTTGCGTCTTTTACCAGGAATTTCTCCAGATCATCAAATTTGATCACAACAGGACGCAGTCTCTTTTTCGGGTCAAATTTCTGAAGTTCATATCCGTCTGTGAAAATGGCCTGATACATCTCGCCGTTTCGATTGTTGATATAAGGAACGCGGATGTTGTTCTTTTTCATTTTTTCGGTATTGTTATCAGAACTTTCTTCGGCGGATTCTTCCTGCTCATTCTCGTCTACGATGATACCGCTTAAGAAACGGCCGCGTACCAGATTGGCAACCAGTTCTTCATCCAGTTCCTGCAGGTTTGTTTTCTCTTCATCCGGGATCGGACGGCGCATTTCCTGCAGAAAATACAGCGCGGTAAGGAGCAGTTCCGGATTGGTGATCGGGCGTTTCTCTGGTGGAATCTCATCCGGGTTGTGACGTCTGTGGACGATGGATTCCAGTGGAAGTGCTGTTTCACTTTCCAGGTCGTGCAGGACAATGGTATTGATGCCGATGCTGTAAAGTGTTCCATAAAAATGAAGAAACTGTTCAGAATTAACTTTTACGGATACAACAGGAATCTTTTTCTGCTCGGAGGATTCCTGGACAAAAGCGTGTGCTTTCTGTGCATCAGTAAAGATATGTATCTGGTCATCAAATGTCTCTTCATCGCAGGTTACAAAAGGCTGTTTTGTAACCTGCGAAAAGATGACAAACATTTCCGGAAGTGTCTGGATTTTGCGAATAATAAAGCTATGATCTATTGCCATAATATTATACCTCATATTCTTTCTGGTTTTTTATTTCATTGTACCATACTTCAAAACAAAATAAAATACAAAAATCGCAAAGGAAATACCATTGACTTTCAAAAAAGAAAAAGTTAAGATGAAAAACAGCGAAAAAGGAAGGAATGGATAAAACAGATGAAAAAAGAAAACATAAAAGGCCCGGCATTGCTTTTGCTGACAGCATGCATCTGGGGGGTGGCATTTGTTGCCCAGAGCGTAGGCATGGAGTATGTTGGCCCATTTACCTTTAATTTTGTGAGAAGTATTCTGGGAGGTCTGGTGCTGATCCCGTGTATTTTCTTCCTGAACCGGGGAGAAAAGTCCGGATCTGCGGAGAAAATCAGCGAAGAAGAGAAAAAAGCACAGAGAAAAACACTGCTGACCGGCGGGATATGCTGCGGTATCGCACTGTGCCTGGCAACGAATTTCCAGCAGATCGGTATCAAATATACAACGGTAGGAAAGGCTGGTTTTATCACGGCATGTTATATTGTGATCGTACCGGTGATCGGGATTTTCAGGAAGAAGAAATGCAGCCCGATGATCTGGCTGTCTGTGCTTCTGGCAGTTGTGGGTTTGTATCTGCTCTGCATAAATGAACAGTTTTCCATCGGATACGGAGATATCCTGGTGTTTATCTGTGCGATTCTGTTTTCGGTACATATCCTGGTCGTGGATTATTTTTCGCCGAAAGTGGACGGCGTGAAGATGTCCTGCATCCAGTTTCTGGTATGCGGCCTTTTGTCCGGTGTTGTGATGCTCTTTACGGAACAGCCGCAGCTCTTTGGCGTGCTTCTGGCGTGGAAACCGATCGCTTATGCCGGTATTATGTCCTGCGGTGTCGGCTATACCTTACAGATCGTCGGACAGAAAGGGATGGATCCGACCGTCGCATCACTGATCCTCAGTCTTGAGTCCTGCATTTCTGTGCTGTCGGGCTGGCTGCTGCTTGGCCAGACCTTAAGCATGCGGGAAGGACTTGGCTGTGCTGCCATGTTTGCGGCGATCATTTTAGCTCAGCTTCCGGCGAAGGAGTCTTAAGGGCGTTTTTGCGGTATTCCCGCGGCGTGCATCCCATTTCAGATTTGAAAATTTTAGAAAAATAACAGGGATTTGAAAAGCCTGTCAGCAGTGAAATATCAGTGATACTTTTATTGGTATTTTGCAGAAGCGGCAGGCTTTTCTGTATGCGGTAATGCAGAAGATAGTCAAATAAGGATTCGTTCATATGGCTTTTGAAAAAGCGGCAGCATTCACTTTTACAGATATTGATCTGGGCGGCAACGTTTTCGAGCAGGATTTTCTCCTGATAATGGTCGTGCAGGTAGGAGAGCAGCAGAAGCAGGCGTTCCCGGTCACGCTGTACCGCAGGAAGTGTTTCGGTCTGCGGCTCGGTATTCTGGTACAGCGTCAGCCAGATCCTGGAGAGCAGGATTTGGATCTGAAAATCCCAGCACGGAGCCTTGGAAGAAAAAATGTCCCAGATTTTTGCCAGATTTTCAAGGATTTCTGCCTGCCATGCAACATCCGGTGAAAATTTGATCGAGGAAAAACGTCCGTCCAGTGTCAGCGGTGTGACATAGGCTGTCTGAATACGGCTGGATTCGAAGCCATAAATGATACGTGGATCAAAAGTTGTGGAAATATAAACACAGTCTTCCTTATTATACATGTGTCCGGTGTGCGGCATGTTGGCATTGCAGAAAATCCCTTCGCCGGCAGTGAGGTGATAAGTTTTATCATTTACCTGATAATTGATGTCTCCGGATACGATCAAAGTCAGCTCGATCTCCGGATGCCAGTGCCAGAAAAAGGAACTTCGCTCATAGGAAAACAGGTTTTCGTGGCTTACATTTACCGGAAAAGCAAACGTTCCGTGGTCTTTTAGTTCACGCTGTTTCTGATTGGTCTGGATTTGCATAGAATACCTCAATATAATTATAGTTTTTATTATGATACTTGTTGATTTTTTCTGTAAGTCTCATTATACTTATATTAGCGTGAACGTCAAGGACACAGAGCCGGACGTAACCGGGATATTTTGGAACTGCCATTATATGAGAATGTCGAACAGAATTGTGTGCGTACGAAGTATACAGCAATTCGTATGGCATCTTTTGATCTTAACATCATT
Organism: uncultured bacterium; assembly: GCA_905214675.1. Taxonomy (GTDB): domain Bacteria; phylum Bacillota; class Clostridia; order Lachnospirales; family Lachnospiraceae; genus Hominisplanchenecus. The sequence continues at coordinate 17,618 of CAJMMS010000015.1, read as the reverse complement.
ATAAAAGGCAATTCCTGAAAGTATACATAAAATAAAAAAGGAGAAGTGACATGAAAGCAAAACTGATTGAAAAATTTGTATCCATCTATGGGGAAGGTGGAGAAATCCGTTCATTCTTTTCACCGGGACGTGTAAACCTGATCGGAGAGCATACAGACTACAACGGAGGACACGTTTTTCCATGTGCACTGAGCATCGGAACTTATATGATCGTCCGCAAACGTGAAGACCGTACGCTCCGTTTCTATTCTGAGAATTTCAGCAAACTGGGCGTGATCGAGACAAGCCTGGATGATCTGGTATATTCTGAAAAAGCAGGATGGACCAACTATCCGAAGGGAGTTATGTGGGCAATGGAAGGCAGAGGATACAAGATCCCTGCAGGTATGGATATCCTGATCTACGGTACGATCCCGAACGGCTCCGGACTTTCTTCTTCCGCATCTCTGGAAGTACTGACAGGACTTGCAGTACGTGATCTGTTTGGATTCGAAGGAATCAGCATGATCGATCTGGCACTGATCGGACAGTATTCTGAGAACAACTTCAACGGATGCAACTGCGGTATCATGGATCAGTTTGCAGTGGCAATGGGCAAAAAAGACCACGCGATCTTCCTGGATACCAGCGATCTGAGCTATGAATATGCAAGCGTAAAACTGGAAGATGCAAAGATTGTTATCACAAACAGTAAAGTAAAACACAGCCTGGTAGATTCTGCTTACAATGACAGAAGAAACGAATGCGAAACGGCATTAAAAGAGTTGCAGGCAGTCGTGGATATCAAAGGACTTGGCGATTTAAGCGAAGAAGAGTTCGAAAAATATAAAGATGCCATCAAAGATCCGGTTCGTCAGAAGAGAGCACATCATGCGGTATACGAAAACCAGAGAACTATCCAGGCCGTTGCAGCACTGAATGCAGGCGATGTGGAAAAATTCGGTAAACTGATGAATGCTTCCCACGTATCCCTTCGAGATGACTATGAAGTATCCTGCGAAGAGATTGACGTACTGGTAGACCTGGCATGGGAGACCGAAGGTGTGATCGGTTCCCGTATCACAGGCGGCGGATTCGGCGGCTGTACCGTAAGTATCGTAAAGAATGATGCAGTAGATCACTTCATCGACAAACTGGGCAAAGAATACAAAGAAAAAACAGGACATGAAGCAGAATTCTACGTAGTAGAAATCGGAGACGGAGCAAAAGAAATCTAAGCAGGAGGAAAACGTCATGACATTTGATGAGAATGTAAAACGTCTGGTACAGTATGGCGTAGAGAGCGGACTGGTACCGGAAGAAGAACGTATTTATACTACCAACCAGCTTCTGGAGCTGTTTGAGGAAGAAGAATACACCGAGCCGGAGATGGAGTTCAAAGATGTTGACCTGGAAGAAGTTCTGGAAGAACTGCTGGATTATGCAGTGGAAAAAGGTGTATTAAAAGAGAACAGTGTCGTTTACCGTGACCTGTTTGATACAAAGATCATGAACTGCCTGGTTCCGCGTCCGGCACAGGTGATCGGAACATTCAAAGAGCTGTACAAAGAGTCACCGGTAAAAGCAACCGACTATTACTATAAACTGAGCCAGGATACCAACTACATCCGCCGATACCGCATTAAAAAAGATATCCGCTGGAAAGTGCCAAGTCCATACGGTGACATTGATATTTCCATCAACTTATCCAAACCGGAAAAAGATCCGAAAGCGATCGCAGCGGCAAAACTGGCAAAACAGAGCGGTTATCCGAAATGTCTGCTCTGCCGTCAGAATGAAGGCTATGCAGGACGCGTCAACCATCCGGCAAGACAGAACCACAGGATCATCCCGATCACAGTGAACGGAACACAGTGGGGATTCCAGTATTCACCATATGTATACTATAACGAACACTGTATCGTATTCAACGGAGAGCATATTCCGATGAAGATAGAAAAAGCAACTTTTGTGAAACTGTTTGACTTTATCAAACTGTTCCCACACTATTTCCTGGGATCCAATGCAGACCTGCCGATCGTAGGTGGTTCTATCTTAAGCCACGACCACTATCAGGGCGGTAATTACCAGTTTGCAATGGCAAAAGCACCAATCGAAAAACATGTTGAGATCCCTGGATACGAAGATGTGGAAGCCGGCATTGTAAAATGGCCGCTGTCCGTACTGCGTATCCGCTGCAAAGATGAAAAACGTCTGATCGATCTGGCTGACCATGTACTTACTGCATGGAGAGGTTACACGGATGCCGATGCAAATATCTTTGCGGAAACAGACGGAGAGCCACATAACACAATCACACCGATCGCAAGAAAAGTCGGCGATATGTTCGAACTGGATCTGGCTCTGAGAAACAATCTGACGACAGATGAGTATCCGCTTGGTGTATATCATCCGCATGCAGAGAAACATAACATCAAAAAGGAAAACATCGGTCTGATCGAAGTTATGGGTCTTGCGATTCTGCCGGCACGACTGAAAACAGAACTTCAGGATCTGGCAGATTATATCATTGAGAAGAAAGACATCCGTTCCAGCGAAGCACTGGAAAAACATGCAGACTGGGTAGAATCCTTCCTGCCGAAACATCCGGAACTGAACAAAGACAACGTGATGGATATCCTCAAAGAAGAAGTTGGACATGTATTCGTAGGCGTTCTGGAAGATGCCGGTGTATACAAATGCACACCGGAAGGAAGAGAAGCCTTCATGAGATTTATCGCAACACTGTAAAAATTATATATTAAAATTTATCAGGAGGTAAATACTATGAGAATTTTGGTAACCGGCGGAGCTGGATATATTGGAAGCCACACCTGTGTAGAACTGCTGAACGAAGGCTATGAAGTAGTGATCGTGGACAATCTGTACAATGCAAATAAAAAAGCAGTCGATCGCGTAGAAGAGATCACAGGCAAAAAAGTAACATTCTACGAAGCAGATATCTGCGACAAAGAAGCAATGGATGCTATCTTTGATAAAGAAGATGTACAGGCAGTCATTCATTTCGCAGGACTGAAAGCAGTTGGAGAATCTACCGTAAAACCTCTGGAATACTACCAGAACAACATCGCAGGTACACTGACACTGTGTGATGTTATGAGAAACCATGGCGTAAAGAACATCATCTTCAGTTCTTCTGCAACCGTATATGGTGATCCGGCAATGATCCCGATCACAGAAGAATGCCCGAAAGGCACCTGTACCAACCCGTACGGCTGGACAAAATGGATGCTGGAACAGATCCTGACTGACATCCAGAAAGCAGATCCGCAGTGGAACGTTATCCTGCTTCGTTACTTCAACCCGATCGGAGCACACAAAAGCGGCATGATCGGAGAAGATCCGAAGGGTATCCCAAACAACCTGCTTCCGTATGTTGCACAGGTAGCGATCGGCAAACTGGAATGTCTCGGCGTATTCGGTGATGACTACGATACACCGGACGGAACCGGCGTACGTGACTACATCCATGTTGTAGACCTGGCACGCGGCCACGTAAAAGCCATCCAGAAACTGGCTGACAAAGAAGGCGTAAGCATCTACAACTTAGGTACCGGAAACGGCTACAGCGTTCTGCAGGTCGTACATGCATTCGAAAAAGCATGCGGACATCCGATCAAATACCAGATCAAACCGAGAAGACCGGGCGATATCGCAAAATGCTACTGTGCACCGGAAAAAGCAAAGAAAGAGCTTGGCTGGGAAGCAGAATACGGCATCGAAGATATGTGTGCAGATTCCTGGAGATGGCAGAGCCAGAATCCAAACGGATACAACGACTAATCCCGGATTGAAAAAATATATTGCATTTAATACATAATGTATCAGAAAGATCAGGAAGAAACCCAAAAGGTGGAAGCCTGGTCTTTTTTGATACAAATAAATACTACAGATATAGAATGTGATAAAATATTCTGTATTTTATAAAAAATCTGAAAAACAAGATAAAATAGTTGAATTGATATGTAAACAATAATATAATATAAAGATGCCAGGGTCAAAAGGTCTAAATCCACATGAGCTTGCTCATAGGTGGATGAAAGACCTTGGGACCCGCCCCGATATGAGCATAAAAGTGGGATGATAATCCCACGATATGCGAATACTGGGGAGGATTGTGGGAGTGCAACGCACGGAACAATCCGTAGGCATCATAGTTGGGGACTTTTGACACCCATATCATATAAAACAAAGACGGAATGTTATGCAATGCGTGATGTGCATTTTACAGAAAGAATAAGTTTACAGTGAAAGGAAGGGTTGAATGTTTTTAAATTTTTCAAATCATGCGAGCAAAAACTGGAGTGAAGAGCAAAGTGCAGCAGCCAGGAAATATGGAGAAATTGTAGATTTTCCATTTCCACAGGTAGATTCCAAAGCTTCCACAGAGGAAGTCAGGAAGCTTGCACATCATTGCGTGGAACAGATGATACAGATGCACCCGGAATGTGTCTTATGCCAGGGAGAGTTCTGTCTGTCTTATCAGGTGATCAACGAACTGAAACAGGCAGGAATCAAAGTGGTGGCAGCCTGCAGTGACCGGAAAGCAGAAGAAATCCAGGTAGATCATGCGACGCGAAAAGTATCGTATTTTGTGTTTGTACAGTTCCGGGAATATTAACAAAATGGGAAAATATGCAAAGGACAAGGAAGAAAGTACGTTATCTTCATCTGGTGATGGAGGTGAATGGCAAGCCTAAAGCTGAAGTACAGGTTCATTCAATTCATACAACAATTCATTCGTTTCTATAACAGAGAGATTCTTACTGAGTGCAAAGATCAGGACGGAATCTCTCTTATTTTTGCTGTAGAGGGAGCCGGTCTGTGCACAGGTCAGTGCCCGCTGGGTTTCTGCAAGATCAAGGGACAGTGCAAGACAAAGTGCCAGAACTTTGTCACGGGAAGGTGTGCGTGTCCCGTTTAAAATCTGATAGCCGTAATTGCGCTGGATCTGTGAAGCACGGATCAGATCAGCCAGAGAGAGCTGTTTTTCAGAGAGTTTCTGGTTCATATATTCGGAAAAAGAACAGGAAATATGTTCTTTTGTAAGAGCGTCTGTATATTGCTGCAATTCAGAAGGTGTACGTACGGAAGAAAGAATATGCAGCAGTTCGGTAGTAGTTTTTTTCGACATGATCGGTCTCCTTGCATTCTGAATGAAGATATTGTACAATTTTTCTAACGTTACGTCAAACATAAGAAATTTAAGGGAGAGAGATATGACAAGAGCAGAAGAGTACCGCTTATCCAGGTATCAGGAGTTTGGGCAGCTTCGGGAAGAAAAGACGATGCAACTGGTACGTAATCAGGATAACGGAAGAATCGGAGTGAAAAAAGTTGTTTCTTCCGAATTACAGTCGGTTTATCTGTTTTTGAAACAGCATTCAGGTAACTATATTCCACAGATCTATGAATGTATTTCTGATGGAGATAAGCTGATCGTGGTCGAAGAATATCTGACAGGGAAAAATCTGGAAGAATGGATGCAGGAAGGAAAAAGGTTTGATATACAGGAGGCAGCACAGATTATATGTGAATTGTGCCGGGCATTAAAGCCATTGCACGATGCCAATCCACCGCTGATCTGCCGGGATCTGAAAACAGAAAATGTTATGCTTACGGCCGATGGCAGGATAAAACTGATTGATTTTAACATTGCCAGAAGATACGAACCTGGGAAAAAGCGTGATACCGTCATGATGGGAACGCAGGGATTTGCAGCACCGGAGCAGTTTGGATTTTCACAGACAGATGCCAGGACGGATATTTATGCACTTGGTGTACTGTTCAATTATCTTCTGATTGGAAAACTTCCGGTGGAAGAGCTGGCAGCAGGAATACCGGGCAGGCTGATCAGACGCTGCATAGCTATGAATCCGGATGACCGCTATCAGAGCGTGGATGAACTGTCCGAGGATATGAGAAAAAATGACTTATATTTCGGAAAAACAATAGAGAAAAGAGCACTCTATGAACAGAAATACCAGGGTATGCGTCAGAAAGCTTCCCAAGACACCGGGGATGCCTGGTGGAAGATACCGGGATTTCGAAGCAATAATGTCTGGAAAATGGCATGTGCTGCCCTGGGATATCTCTTTTTGAGTGTCTTATGCTTCAGTATGACGGTCACATCAAAAGATGGTAGCCAGATGACGGGAATGCAATTATATATCAACCGCATCTGCATTTTTGCTTCGCAGATCGGAAGTATTTTCGTGATTGGAAATTACCGGGGAATCCGTGAGAAAATTCCATTTCTGAATCCTCAAAATAAAATTTTACGTATTCTGTTGGATGTTGTGATCTATTGTGTCCTTGTGATTCTGGCGGCGTGTATTGCAGCAGTATTTGACTGAGATTCAAGAATGATACTGGCATTCTTGAACTGATGTATGCTGGCAGCATACCAAAAGAAGAACTCTATCCGTATAATAAAAAACAGGCGGTGTCATTTCATATCAAATAGTGAGTATGAAGTGATGACAAATGAAAAAAGAAACGGAGAGCATAAGGATGAAAGAGGAAAAAGGAACAGAAACAAAATTATGTAAGCACTGCAAAACAGAAATACCAAAAAAAGCCAAGGTGTGTCCGAACTGCAGAAAGAAACAAAGTGGGATCGGAAAATGGATACTGATCCTTGTAGTTGTATTTATTTTATTTGGAGCAGCATCCACAGGAGAGAAGAAGCCAAAGAAGGTAGAGCCGGAAAAAGTGGAAAGTACAGAGGAAAACGGAAAAGAAGAGAAGCGCAAAGGAAAAAATAATTCGGATCAGAAAACAGCAGAGGAAACAGAGACACAGCCAGAAGAAACGGAAGAAAAAAGTACTTTTGGGATTGGAGAAACAGCAGAACTGAATGATATTCAGGTAACAATGCTGGATTATTATGAAAGCCAGGGGTCGGAATATAACAAACCGACAGAAGGTTATGAATTTGTGATGGCAGAATTTGAAATTGTCAATAACTCGGATAAAGAACTGCATGTAAGCAGTGTGATGAGCTTTGAAGGATATGCCGATGATTATGCATTGAATTATTCTTTCTCTGCAGCACTTGCAAAAGATGGTGCAAATCAGCTTGATGGAACAGTTGCGCCGGGTAAGAAGATGAACGGTGTGATCGGGTATGAAGTGCCAGTTGACTGGAAAAATCTGGAGATCCATTTTACCGATAATGTATGGAGCAGCAGTAAATTTAAGTTTGAAATCGACCGATAATCATGGCGAAGAAAGAGAAAAATAAAGATAATTATTAAATTCTAAACAGTAAGGATACCTGCAAAAGTATAATACATTTTTGCAGGTATCTTTATGTGATTTTAATATGAACAAAAAATTGTTAATACTATTTTTAGGTATATGGTGTTATGATAGTCATGAAAACAGAACTGGAAGACATAAAGGATCATGAAGATAAAGAAGCAGAAAGTTTACTTCTGATGCTTCCATGGCTATCTAAAAGCGGAAGATGAAGTTTGCTTTTTCAGTCTGTGACTACGAGAACTGTCGGTTTTAATACAACAGATCTTGATAAATGGAGGAAAAGAAAACGTGAAATCAATTTTACTGATCGGACTTGGAAGATTTGGAAGGCACATTGCCATCAAACTGGATGAGCTGAATCATCAAGTTATGGCACTGGATAAGAATGAGAGCAGGGTGGAAGCAGTTCTGCCATATGTCCGCAATGCCCAGATCGGAGATGCCACAAATGAGGATTTTATCCGCTCGCTTGGGGTGAGGAATTTTGATGTCTGCATCGTGGCAATCGGGGATAATTTCCAGAGTTCGCTGGAAGCGACTTCCCTTTTAAAAGAGTTGGGTGCAAAGATGGTAGTATCCAGAGCGGCAAGAGATGTGCATGCAAAATTTCTCCTGAGAAACGGAGCGGACGAAGTGGTATATCCGGAGAAACAACTGGCATCCTGGACAGCAATCCGTTACAGTGCAGACCATATTTTTGACTATGTAGAGCTGGATGAGAAACATGGCATTTTTGAGATTTCCATACCGGATGCATGGGTTGGAAAAACAGTTGGAAAGCTCGATATCCGTAAACGGTATAATGTCAACATTATGGCCCTGAGATGCCATGGTGTGCTGGATATGAACATTTCTCCTGATACCGTATTAGAAGAATATCAGACCATGCTGGTGCTGGGAAATATCAAAAATATCCAGAAACAGTTCCATATCTGAGACGAAAGAAGATGGTGATATGAAAGAAATTCTTTTACTGCCTGCAGTGGTGAGTATCTTTCTGTTTATATATAAGATGCTGGAAAAATTTGATGCATTTTGTGACGCAAACCGGCAGAACCTTTGGCTGGATGAAGATGTGGTATTGGAAGATAAGGAGGAAAGTGCAGAACAGGTTATTGGAAACTACCTTTCCGCTTCTGAAGAGCGTAACAGTCGCCTGGAAAAATTGCTTACTGCATTTCAGAGAGAAAAGAAAGTCCTGAATTTTCGTGATCTGATTATCAGTGTTCTGATCCTGCTGGCGGCCAGTGTAATGGGATATTTTTTTAATGCTCTGGGTTTTGCAAACGCAAATATCATGACACTGTTTGTATTTGCAGTGCAGTTAATCGCAGTACTCACAAATCACAGGGCATACAGTATGATCGCTTCCGTAGTAAGCGTGCTTATTTTCAATTTTCTGTTTACAACGCCGCGTTATACATTTCATACTTATGGAGAGGGATATCCTGTTACATTTCTGATTATGTTTGGTATTGCGTTTTTAACAGGAACGCTTGCACTGAAGTTAAAAAATCAGGCGAAACAGTCGGAAATGGTGGCTTTCCGCACGCAAATCCTGTTTGATACGAATCAGATTTTGCAGTGTGCCAGAGGAAGGGAAGAAATTATCAGCAAAACGGGACAACAACTTCGTAAACTTCTGGGAAGAAACGTCATTTTTTACAGTGTAAAGGATCATAAACTGGAAAAAAGAGAAGTGTTTATGATGGAAGGCAGGGAGTGGCCGGAGCAGGAAAAATTAAAAAAAGAAAAGTATGTGGCAGAATGGGTTTTAAAACATCAGAAACGTGCAGGAGCAGGTACAGGGAACTTTTCAGAGGCGAAATGTCTTTATATGACAGTCGGTGTGAACAAAACAGTTTATGGAGTAGTTGGCATCAGCATAGAAAAGAAACAACTGGAAAGTTTTGAAAAGAGTATTCTCCAGGCGATTATCGGTGAGTGTGCCCTGGCACTGGAGAATGAACAGATTACTATTGAAAAAGAAAAAGCGGCCATCCTGGCTAAAAATGAACAACTGCGTTCGAATCTGCTAAGAGCGATTTCACACGATCTGCGGACACCGCTCACTTCAATCTCAGGAAATGCAAGCAATCTTCTTTCAAATGCGGATTGTTTTGATAAAGAGACGAAAAAACAGTTGTATCTTGATATTTATGACGATTCTATGTGGCTGATCAATCTTGTTGAAAATATGTTATCTGTGACAAGGCTGGAAGAGGGACATATGAATCTGAATATATCCGTAGAACTGCTGGATGATGTGATTCAGGAGGCACTTCGTCATGTGGACCGAAAAAAGGAAGAACATACGATCACAGTTGAACATGAGGATGAGCTGCTTCTGGCCCGAATGGATTCCAGGCTGATCGTGCAGACAATCATCAACCTGGTGGATAATGCGATCAAGTATACACAAAAAGGTTCACATATAAATATCAGAACCAGAAAAGAAGGGGAGAACGCAGTGATTTTGGTTGCAGATGATGGTCCTGGGATTTCAGACGAAATGAAAGAGCATATTTTTGAAATTTTTTATACAGGGACAAATAAGATTGCAGACAGCAGGAGAAGTCTTGGACTTGGACTGGCACTCTGCAAATCAATTGTAAATGTACTTGGAGGCGAGATCACAGTCTCAGATGCACAGCCGCACGGAGCAGTTTTTCAGTTTACATTACCGGCAGGGGAGGTATATCTATATGAATAAACCACTGATATTAGTTGTAGAGGATGATAATTCGGTAAAAAATCTGATCACAACAACCTTGAAGGCACATGATTATCGTTTTCTGGCGGCAGCCAATGGGGAAATGGCGATTATGGAAGCGGCAAGCTATAATCCGGAAATCATGTTGCTGGATCTTGGACTTCCGGATATAGATGGAATCGAAGTAATACGAAGAGTGAGAACATGGTCATTGATGCCGATCATCGTGATCAGTGCCAGAAGTGAAGATACGGATAAGATTGAGGCACTGGATGCAGGAGCTGATGATTATTTAACCAAGCCATTTTCGGTGGAAGAATTGCTGGCGCGGCTTCGTGTTACCAGGCGCAGGCTTCAGATGATGAAAAGTGATACACTGAATCAGAGTGCAGTTTTTGTAAACGGAGATCTCCGCATTGATTATGCGGCAGGATGCGTGTACCTTGGTGATGAAGAAGTGCATCTGACTCCGATTGAGTATAAATTGCTGTGTCTGCTGGCGCAGAATGTGGGAAGGGTTCTGACGCACACGTTTATCATGGAAAATATCTGGGGTGGTAACTGGGAAAGAGACATTGCCTCGCTACGGGTATTTATGGCGACTTTGCGAAGAAAACTGGAAAAAAATCCTCAGTCATTACAGTATATCCAGACCCATGTCGGCATAGGATACCGCATGATGAAATTTGAAGAATGATTATTCCATGAAATGTGAACAAAATGAAATTCATGAGCAGATCCGGAAATATTGCAGTAAGCAAATACTAAAAAACACAGTATATAAAGAGAAAACAGTATGCAGAGAAGTGATCTCTATATACTGTTTTTTTGCACAGAAAATGAAATCAGATGAAACAAAAATTTGCCATAAATCGGAAAATTCTCTCATTGTGAAAATGAATGAAAGCTGTTATAATCAGCGTGATTTAAGAGAATTGAGGAGTGAGCGGATGGCATGAAAGAAGAGAACAAACCATATACAGAGAGCCAGGAAGAGGCACTGCTTGCAGAATACAGTTACCGTGCACTGCATAAGCTGATCAAATCCGGAATGTGGAAGATGTACTGTGACCGTGATTTTCAGATTGTGAGAGTAGAGTGGGGAAATGATTTCCGGCGGATGCTCGGATATAAGGATAAAAATGATTTCCCGGATCTGTTTGAATCGTGGGCAGATCTGCTGCATCCGGATGATTATGACCGGGTCATGCGGGAGATCGGTCCGGTGATGCATGATGTGACCGGAAATACGATTTTTGATCAGGAGTACCGGTTAAATACAAAAGACCGGGGCTGGCGGTGGTTTCGTGCGACCGGTGACGTTTCCAGAAGGGAGGACGGCTCTCCGGCCTGTTTTTTCGGGGTGTTTCTGGATATTACCGAACAGAAAGGGCATGCAAAACTGGAGCAGGCAAGGAACGATCACATTTACCATCAAAGAAGAAAAGAGCAGTTCCTGTTCCTGTGCCAAATACCGCTTTACGGTTGAAGATAATGGCATGGGCATGAAAGCGGATTATCTGGAGCGGATTTTGAGCCGTTTACCAGACAGGAAAATTCCGTGACCAACCGGGTGCAGGGAACCGGACTTGGCATGGCGATCACGAAAAATATCGTAGATATGATGGGCGGAATTATTTCCGTGGAGAGCGCGGAAGGAGAAGGTTCCACTTTTGAGGTGGTTCTGGAATTTCGAATTGATAAAGAGACGGAAAACGAGAATCATCCGGTCAGAAAAGCAGAACAGAAGCCGGTTCCGGAAGAAGGGGACGGCTTAAAAGGCATGCATTTTCTTTGTGCGGAAGACAATGAACTGAATGTGGAGATCCTGGCAGCACTTCTGGAACTTGCCGGTGCAAGCTGCGAGATCTGCAGAAACGGAAGAGAAATTGTACAGAAATTTGCGGAGGTAAAACCGGGTCAGTACGATATGATCCTGATGGATGTGCAGATGCTCGAAGAAAAGGTGCGGGAATATAAGATAAAAAAATAAAAAGTCTACGCTTGACAAAATAAAAAATGTGCTGTCCGGCTGTTTCTCAACCGATGCAGCCGTTATCCGGAATGCTTACGATTATCTGAAAGGATTTGCACTGGAGACGATCGTGACAGCGGTGCTTTTCAGCATGGTTGGTTATTTTAATGGAAATAATAAGACCATCTGGGTGATGGCACAGGGCATGATTCAGACACTTCTGGTTCGTCTGCCTCTGGCGTATTTTATGAGCATCCAGCCGGATACCAATCTGACCAAGATCGGTCTGGCAGCACCGGTTTCCACGATCGTAGGTATTCTTCTGAATGTTTCTTTTTACCTTTATCTGAGCAAAAAAGAAAAACGTAAAACTGCTTAAAGCATTTAGGGACAGCGGAAAAACAAATTCGCTGTTCCTTCACAGGGAAATAGCTCAGTCAAAGAGAGAACTTTTGCTGAGGTATTCCAGAAATTTCAGGGTCGCAGGAGTCAGTCGTTTTCGGTCTTTCATTGCAAGGCAGATTTTACGGTAATACGGGACTTCCAGCGGCCTGATTTCTATTTTATAGGGGATACGCCGAAGGATCATGTCCGGCAGGATCCCGATGCCAAGTCCTTTTTCTGCCATTGCCATGATCGCAAAATCTTCCCAGGTTGTGAAACGTATCTTCGGATGAACGTGATATTGTTCCAGCAATTCCGAAAATTCTGTTTTGCCGCCGTGTTCCAGCAAAAGAAAAGGCTGGTCATTCAGTTCGTTTATATCGATTCTTTTCCGGTCTGCCAGTGGATGTCCCTGCGGCAGAACGACTTTGTATTTCATCATTTTTCAGTAAAACGGTGTCAAAAGACGGATCGGTCGGCAGTCTTAGAAAGCCGCAGTCCACACGCCCTTCCTGAATCCATTTTTCCACTTCTTTATAATCACCGAGGAGCATTTCATATTCAATTCCCGGAAAATCTTTTTGAAATTCGGAAAAGATGTCCGGCAGCCTTTGTAAAACTGCCCTTTTCGACAGCCTTCACAAAAGCCAGATATTTTAAGAGGTTGTTATCCATAGAGCATCTATTCCTTTTCTTCATGTATAAGATTATAAATATTCGCTTTTTCTATTTTAAAGAATCCGCTACAATATTTCAAGAGCAGCAGGATGAGATATAAACTTGTTGCCTGATGACAGAAGAAGCGGGATTCGTTTTACATCGGATGTCATAACAGGAAAAGCAGATTTCATATGAGGAGGAACAGGAAGATGGATCAGAAAAAAGAAAAAATAGATATGCTGCAGGGGCCGCTGATAAAAAATCTGCTGCTGTTTACACTTCCGATCGCACTTGGCAGTATGCTACAGCAGCTGTTCAATGCGGCGGACACTTCGATCGTAGGATATTTTGGAGATGCGGATGCACTTGCTGCCGTCGGGACAAACGGAGAGATCATTGCCCTGATCGTGACGCTCTCTTCGGGACTTGCCATCGGGGCAAATGTTCTGGCAGCCAGTCAGATCGGGCAGTGCATTGCAGCACCGCTGCTTTTGCTGATACAGACGCCGGATGAGATCAGAAAAGCGGCAGAACTCTATCTGCGGATTTATTTTCTTGGTTATCCGGGACTGCTTTTTTATGATTTCGGGTCAGCACTTCTGCGTGCACGGGGAGACAGCAGATATCCCTTTTTCGCACTGATGCTGTCCGGAGCAGTGAATGTCCTTTTGAATCTGTTTTTTGTGATCGTGCTGCAGCTTGGAGTGACCGGTGTTGCGATCGCCACGGATCTGTCCACGTTTCTTTCTGCTTTTCTGGTTTTTTATCGTCTGAAAAGAGACAGGGGTGTATTTCAGGTATCTTTCCGGAAACTGCGTATACACCGGGAGTATCTGGCTGCAATCTTAAAACTTGGGATCCCGTCCGCCGTTCAGGGAGCGGTGTTCTGTTTTGCAAATATTTTTGTGCAGGCATCCGTCAATGGTTTCGGAGCAACGGCAATCGCCGGGAGCACGATCGCAATGAATTTTGAATATTTCGCCTACTATGTCATCACGGCGTTCGGACAGACGGCAACAACATTTACCAGTCAGAATCATGCGGCACAGAAAAACGACAGATGCAGGCAGATCCTGTGGCTGTGCCTGGTATTTTCGGTGCTGTCAAGTCTGATGCTCATCGCACCGACGGTGCTGTTTCGAACGGAATTGTCAGGGCTGTTTTCCACGGAGCGGCAGGTAACGGAACAGGCGTGCATCCGGATCATGAGCATTTTATTTTTCGAACCGATCTGCGGTCTGTATGAAGTCCCGGCAGGCGTACTGCGAGGCATGGGATATTCTGTGATGCCGGCAGCCGCCACGGCGATCGGGACCTGTGCCTCTCGCATCCTCTGGATCTGCACCGTTTTTCAGAAATATCACGCACTGAAAATACTCTATATTGCCTTTCCGATTTCCTGGGTGATCACGATCTTAATGGTCGCCGGCTGTTTTAGAATCCTCAGAAAGAAGAGCGTCCTGTAAACGTTTCAGCAGATCGCCCTGCAAATAGTAGGTAGTCTCAAAATTCAGGTAACGCATCGTCTGGTCATCCCACAGAATTTTGATCTGCGGCGGGAATTCTTTATCGCTCTCCCAGAACTGGAACAGAACCGGGAAAAAAGAAAATGCCGGGATTTCAGCGGTGATATCAGCACCGGCAAGAGATGGTTTTAAGGTTCCGCCAATCGAAACACATGCCTGCTTTACGGCATCCATTTTGCCGGAGAAAAAATTAGCATATTTTTGCGAGAAAATATCGGCACTTGGGCTTGCACCGGCAGCGGCAAAGTTTGCGACCGGAGTCCATTTGCCGCCAAGCGTTGGAAGCCTGCTTTCTGTGCCGTGGCAGAGCATATCATAGATCGTCATGACGGTTTCGTAAGAGCGACATTCTGCCCAGCCATCCGCCGTTTTTTCAAAGACAGTTCCCGTCCGGCGTTCAATCTTGCAGGGCGTGTTCAGATAAGTCAGATACAGAGCATCTGCATCCATATCCAGGTGGAATTTGGCAGCGAGGGCTTCCTGATCGTATTTCAGGAAATAAGCTTTGCCGATGTCCACCTGTTTTTCATAGTTTGAAATCATAATTACCTCCTTTTGCTGGTTATAATTTATTTACTTTTTTCGGACGAGACAGCGTTTTTTGAAAAAAGAGATTCCGTAACAAAAAATGTGATCATAATCATCTTCAAATTCTTTTGCATACATCCGGTCATCCATTTGCTGCAGAGCTGTCTCACAGCTTTTTTGCATATCGGCAAGAGATTTTGCATATTTTGCTTCGAAAATGGCAACCCGGCTGTTTAACGGATCATATACGATCACATCACTGCGGCCTTCTCCATGTTCTTTGTTTGATTCCACCATATATCCGGCACCGGCGAAAATACCGGCAAGGAAGGCGTGATAGAAGTCTTCACGATAATCGTGATAGCTGATGGTCTTCCGCAGAAGTTTGCTCATTTCCTGTGTAAGAAGGTTATTATCTGCCCGCCAGACAGCATCAAATAATTCTTTACGGTTCCAGATTTTTGCATTGTCATCAAACCATTTGATAACGGTTGTCTCAAAAATTTCCCGGATTTCAGCGTTAGGGATTATAAGGGCGGACATGCCGTCCGGCAAGGCTGTATCCAGATCAGATTTACGCACAGTAGTCAGATATCCGGTCAGATAAAGAATGCTCCACAGGTTATCCTCGGAAGAATGAAGATAATCGTAAGTCAGATTTTCATCGATCTTCTGGATAACAAAACCACCGGAAAGAAGCTGTTCCAGTTTTTTTGTGATGCTGCTTCCGGAATAATCGATAAAAGAGCGGATGATCGCATTGTCACTGGTATTTCTCCAGTAACTTGCAGGTCGGGCATCTGGGTTGAAAGATAAGTCACGCAGATAATTCATAACATCCCATGGGCAGTAGATATCAAAATCTCCAAAGTGATATCCGTCATACCAGTGTTTGATCTGTTCGGAATGTTCCTTTGCATGGGCAATGTCAAGAAGCTGATCTACTTCACTTTGTGTAAAGCCAAAATATTCATTAAAGCCAAAGTCGCGGATCGTATCGGAAACAAAATTATTTGTACCGGTAAAGATACTTTCTTTGGCAATTTTCAGACATCCGGTGATCACAGCAAAGCAAAGAGAGGGATTGTCTTTTAAAGGCTGCAGAAGACCTTTCATGACATCGAGCATCTGCGGATAGTAGCCGTTGGCAGTTGCCTTGGCAACCGGAACATCGTATTCATCGATCAGGACAATGACAGGTTTTTGATAATAAATCTGCATGGAGCGGATCAAAGACTGGAGACTGTTGCGTATTTCGATTGGATTTGCCTGTAACTGCATAACGTGACGGAGAATTTCTTTATCATAAGAAGAAATCTGCGGGTGTTCAAGCAGATGGGAATAATTGACACAGAGTTCAGCAATCACAGAGCACAGCATACCATAAGAAGTAGTAAAATCCAGACCGTCTACCTTTTTAAAAGAAAGAAAAAGTGTAGGGTACTGATTCATCCATTTCTGACAAAGAGCCTCATCTTTGGAAATTTCAAGTCCGGCAAATAAATCTTTACTTTCCTTGCGAATATCAAAAAAGTCTGATAACATATTCATTCCGAGCGTCTTTCCAAAACGGCGTGGGCGTGTGATCAGAGTTACCTTCGCACTGGCACGCAGCAGACGGGAGATCAGGCCGGTTTTATCAATATAGTAGTAGTTGTTTTTGCGGATTTCTGCAAAGTCAGAAACACCGACTGGGATATTTAAATGGTTCATTTCAAAACCTCCTTCAATGTTTTCTTAAATGCTTCCGGTGCTTTACCGGAAATCCGGTATTTTTCCATACCAGTGCCAGACTGGTCGGAAACTGCGGCTCCAATGGAATAAAGCAGATACTTATTATTCCTTTTGATTATATTTTATCATAGATAATAGGTATTGGATATATTTTTTAGAATGCATATAATAATATCGGGGGTAAAAGGACAGATGTGAACCTGGAAGTCGTTATAGGATACAAAAGTGAGGTGCTTTATGACTCTTACAAAGAAAAAAGAAAAAATGGATATTTTGCATGGATCGATCTGGAACAAGCTGCCTATGTATGCTCTGCCTGTCGCAGCGACCGGGATCCTGGAGCAACTGTTCAATGCATCGGATGTCGCTAAGGGCGAAAGCACAGGCAGGAAAAGATGTCAAAGAACCACATTATATGCGCTATATTCCTGTTGTAATGATAGTCACTACTTTTGTTTTAGGATTTTTTAGTTGAGCATGACATGTGAAAATGAAAAGGAAATGGTATCCAAAATGAGATTACAAATATGTGTTGAAGGTACTGCAGGAAGATGCTGAAGTCTTAAGTGAACTGTTTAATTCCGAAGAGAAATAACAGTAAAACGAGAAAAGTGATTTAGTGGATGCTCCGGGTATAATCAGTTACTGATTATATCCGGAGCATTATTTTGGCGGAGAAAATACCATCTTCATAGGTAAAGTCACAGGCACCGCCGTTTTTGTTGGTAATGTGGCGGACGGATTCGATTCCTATGCCGTTTCCGGAGCGTTTGGAGGATTGGAAAATATTGTTTTTTTGCTGTATTTTGCCATCGAAGGTATTCTCCACATG
>CAJMMS010000014.1 GCA_905214675.1 uncultured bacterium | reverse complement strand
GAGTCGTTCATTATCAGGGCTGGAATGACAATGCAGGCGTAGATGTATGGTCCAACATGTATCCGAACATTGGAAAACAGGTTAAAAATTCAAAGAAACCATATCTGATGTGTGAATACCTGCACGCAATGGGCAACAGCTGCGGCGGTATGAAAGAATACTGGGAAGAAATCCGGGCAAACGGCATCCTGCAGGGTGGATTTATCTGGGATTTCGTAGATCAGAGCTATAATACACCGATTCTGGATTCTGACGGAAACTGGGATGGAAAGAGCACTTACTGGGGCTATGACGGTGACTGGAACCACGGAACTTACACCGATGCAGACGGAAATACCAAGGACTATTCTTCCTGGAAATCCGGAAACACGGACTTCTGTGTCAACGGTATCGTATCTCCGGACCGTACACTCCAGCCGGAAGCTTATGAAGTAAAGCGTATTTATCAGGCACTTCAGATGCAACTCAAGGATCTGACATCCAGGACCGTTACGATAAACAACGAATGGATCGATACCAACGCAAACGAATATACCATGAAATGGGAAGTTGTAAAGAACGGAACTTCCGTAGAAAACGGAACGATGGATGTGGATATCCCGGCAGGTGAAAGCAAAGATGTTGTGATCCCGTTCACCACACCAACCGATGCGGCAGCAGGCGATGAATATTTCATGAATATTTCATTCGTAACAAAGAGTGACGATCAGTTCACCTGGGCAGACAAAGACTTTGCAGTGGCAGAAGCACAGTTTGAACTGGATTTTGCAGGAACGGATGCAGCAGTGGAAGCCGTAGACACTTCCAAACTGGAAGATATCAAGACATTTGAGGAAACCGATGGTGATGTAAAAGTAGCAGGCGATAACTGGTCTGTTTCCTTTGATAAGAAAACCGGTGAGATGACTTCCTACAAGTCAAACGGCAAAGAAATGATCGCAGAAGGCATTGAGCCGAACTACTGGAGAGCTTCTACCGATAATGATAAGAAAGAATCCGTAGATGCAAAATGGAAAACAGCAAACGCGAACGTTCAGATTGATGAAGTGAGCGTCAACAAAGAAAACAAAGTGGTTTATGTTTCCGTAGCACGTACACTGAAAAACTGTGCAGACTCCAAAGACCGTCTTACCTATGCGATCTATGCAAATGGTGAAATTGTTGTAAAAGCAACCATGGCTCCGAACTCCAATATGAGCAACCTTCAGAGAGTCGGTACACGCCTGCAGCTGGCAGCCGGACTGGACAAACTGACCTGGTATGGCCGCGGTGAATCGGACAGCTACAGCGACAGAAAGACCGGTTACGATGTCGGAGTATGGAATAGCACCGTAGATGAACAGTTTACCAATTATGTTTACGCTCAGGAAACCGGCAACAAGACCGACGTCAGATGGATGGCAGTGACCGATGCAGACGGTGACGGACTTCTGGTTGATGCACAGGATCACCTGCTGGAGATGAGTGCACTGAACTGCACACAGGAAGCACTGGATGCAGCCGGACATCCGTATCAGATCGAACGTACAGACAATACCGTTCTGACGATCGATTATGCACAGATGGGACTTGGAACCGCAAGCTGCGGACAGGCTACCCTTTCCAAATATCTGCTGGGAACAGGCAAAACTTACAGCTATACTTACCGCCTCAAACCGATCAGCAAATCTACAAGAGAAGAGCTGATGACGGAGAGCAAAAAGAATTATGCAGATGAAACCGCACTGCTGAACGGCATTAAAGTCGGCGGACAGGCACTGGAAGGATTTGACAATGATATCACTTCCTACAGCATGAATGTTTCTTCCTTGTCAGGAACCGTTCCGGAGATCACAGCGGAAACAGTATCGGATGATGTAAGCGTTGAAGTCACAAAACCGGAAAGCCTTCCGGGCACAGCAACCGTAAAAGCAACCGCAAAGAGCGGATTTAGCAGAACTTATACGATCGAGATCAAGAACGATACTGCCATTCAGCTCTCAGATCTTGGATACGATACTGCAAGAAGCACTTCCGGATACAACGGAATTCATGTAAACGAGGACAATGCAGGTACAGAACTTGACCTCTATGTGGAAGGCAAACGTACAAAATTTGAAAAAGGATTTGGTGTCAATGCCGATTCCGCACTGTATTTCGATGTTTCCAAACTGAATGCAACACGCCTTCAGGGTTATGTCGGAATCGATGCTCATAAAGCAAAAACACAGGATGGAGCGTATCCGATCATCAAACTGGACGGCAAAGAAGTATGGAAAGGCGAGCTGATGAAACATGGTCAGAACGCACAGTACTTCGACATCGAGATCCCGGCAGGAACAAAGGAAATCTGCCTGTATGCAGACAAAAATGTCAAAGACGGACACGATATGGTGAGCTGGTGCGATACCAAGGTTCAGCTTAGCACAGAAGAACCGACAGGTGCATCCCTGACCTTAAAAGAAGGTGCATCTCTGAAACTGGATACCTCCGCACATGTTCTTTACAATGTTCCGGCAGGTATGACAAAAGCAGAACTGTTTACCATGTTTGAAGTTGGCGAAGGTGAAAGCCTGACCATGGAAGACCCGTACAATGCAACCTTTGACGAAGATGGAGCACCGGTAGCAACCGGATATCTTGTAAAACTTCGCAAAGACGGAACGGTAGTGGACAGCGTGACCATGGCAGTAAACGGAGATGTGGACGGAAGTGCAAACGGAACACTGGATATCGCCGATATCAACATGCTCCGCGATGTACTGGCAGGCAATGCAACCTTAGATACCGTCAATACTTATGCAGCCGATGTAAACGGTGACGGAAAAGTAGATCTTGCCGATCTGGCAGCACTGAAAGTACTGGCAGGAATCGGGGCAGACATCGACGGTGCAAAAGAAGCAGCAACGGTAAAATTAACGGCAAAAGATAACACAGCACAGGAAAAAGGAACTGTAGAAGTGACAGGAAGCATTTCCCAGACATCCCAGAGCAGCAGCTCCGCAATGACGGCAGGAAGCTTCACACTCAAATATGATACAGCAACTTATAAATTTAACAGCATCGCACTGGCAGACGGTGTGGAAGGAAATATTTCCGTAAAAGAAACAGCAGACGGAGTTCAGGTGGTTTACGATCTGACAAAAGCAGTTGCAGCACAGGCAGATCTGTTCAAAGCAAGCTTCAACCTGAATGAAAATGCAGAAAAGAAAGAGACAAGTTTCTCCATTGAAAATCTGACGATTGCCGGAAAAGATGCACAGATCGATGCTTCCGCAGAAGAAGTAAAAGTAACACCGGCAGGCGGAAAAGATGTAACACCATCTACTGACCAGAAATATGTATACTTAACCGCAAAAGTAGACGAAGCAAACGGAGTATACGGAACCGATACCGAAAAATCCGATAAATACGGTCTGTTATACATGGACGTGGCAAATTCCGTATCCGGATGGGGCGGATTCCATGTCAACGAGTACGATGGCGGCACAAGTACAAACAAAGGCGAACTGAGCATGAATGTTGACGGTGTACGCAAAGTCTTTGCACAGGGCTTAAGTGCAAATACCGATGCAACACTGACCTTTGATTTAAGCGGTATCAAAGCAGAACGCTTTGAAGGTTATGTAGGTATTGACTATACAAAATCTACAAAGACAGGCCGTGACGGTGCAAACTTTATCTTCTATAAAGACAGCATCAGCGAAGAAAACAAACTGGCAGAGAGCGGCGTGATCCTTCAGCCGGACAATGCAAAACTTATGAACGTTGACCTGACAGGCGTAGAGAAACTGATCATCTACATCGATAAAGTTGGCGGAATGAACGATGACTGTGTAGACATTGCAGATGCAAAAGTTTATGTGAAAGAAGACGATAACAATCCAGATCAGCCATCCAAGGATGAACTGGAGGCAATCAAAAACCAGGCAGTTGCAGCAAAGAACGATGCAAAGAATGCAGCGGCAGATGCAGAGACAGCGTCACAGGAAGCACAGACAAAAGCAGAAGAAGCTAAGAATGCCGTTAAGCTGGCAGAAGCAGCAGCCACAGAAGCAAAGTCGATGGAGGATGTTGATAAAGTAGCCGCAGAAACAGCACAGGCGAAAGCGGAGATTGCAAAGGCAGCAGCAACAGTCGCAGAAGCAGAAGCGAAAAAAGCAAAGACAGCCGCAGAAACAGCCAAGGAAGCCGCAAAGACAGCACAGACAGCCGCAGAAGCAGCAGAAAATGCAGTTAAAGATTACGAGAATGATGCGGCAGCAGCCAAAGAAGCAGCAGAGAGTGCCAGAGCAGCAGCGGAAGCAGCAAAGAACGATGCAGTACAGGCAAAAGAAGCAGCAGAAGCAGCAAGAGACTCTGTAAGTGCACAGAAAGATCTTGCCGAGGCAGCAGCCAAAGCAGCACAGGCTAATGTTGATGTGCTTAAAGCAGCCAAAGCAGCAGCTGAAGCACAGAAGAAAGCCGAAGAGATCCTTGCAAAAGCTCAGAAAGAGGCAGAAGAAAAGAGAGCCGAAGCACAGAAACAGTTTGAAGAAGTGCAGGCAATGCAGAAACGCCTTGAAAACCAGTTGGCAAAAACAGAATTTGCAGCCAAGAAAGTGAAAGTAAAATCTGTCAAAGGTGCAAAGAAGGCAGTGAAAGTCAACTGGAATAAAGTAGAAAGTGCAGATGGCTATGTGATCGAGTATGCAAAGAAGGCAAACTTCAAAGGCAAAAAGACCATTGCGGTTACTGCTGATAAGAAAGCAAAAACGATCAAGAGACTTTCTACAAAGAAAACGTACTATGTAAGAGTAAAAGCATATAAAGTTGTGGACAACGAGAAAGTTTACACTGCTTACAGTGCAAAAAAGAAAGTACGCACAAAATAAAACATAAGAAAGAAAAGCTGGCATGATATAGTGTTTCAGAAAAGGCCGGCAGCAAAAAGACAGAGCATGCGATGGAATTTATTTCCGCCACATGCTTCTGTCTTTTTGTTGTGTATTCAAAAATCATATCCTGCCGGAAGATTGAAAAAACAGGAAAAATATTATATCATTATCTTAATCATGGTGGGAGAAGGGAAAGTGACAATGAAAGGTTTTTTGAGACGGTGTTTTCTGATTTTTATGGTAATGTTGCTGGCAGGGGGATGTGCACGGCAGAAGGAAACGGAAAGTGTAACGAAAGAATCGGACGGGCAGGAAAAAGTTATGCGGTACGTCAATTACAGCATGTTTTCGGGAGAAGGCCTGAATCATCTGAAACTGAAAGGCAGTGCAGAGCAGACGATTTCCTGTTATTTGCTGGAAGGACTTATGCGGGTGTATCAGTACGAACTTCAGTACGGAATGGCAGACCGCTATGAAATTTCGGAGGACCAGAAGGTTTATACATTTTATTTGCGGGATGATGCCTGTTACAGTGATGGTACTCCTGTTACAGCAGATGATTTTCTTGGGGCATTCCAAAAACTGGTGGAACCGGAATATTTTAACTCTTATGCAGCGATCATAAAAAATGCAGAAGACATTTATCAGGGGAAAAAGAGAATCGAAGAACTGGGTGTGACAGTGCTGAATGAAAAAACGCTTCAGATCGAGCTGGAGCATCCGCAGGTTCAGTTTCTGCAGCTTCTGGCTTTACGAAGTTTTGTGCCGATAAGAAAAGATGCGACGGAAATATTGCGGCCGGAAGACTGCAATGGACCATTTACACTGGACACCTGGAGTGAAGAGCTGGTAAGTATGAAAAAGAATCCCTATTACTGGGAACGGGACAACATCCGGCTGGATAGGGTGGAAGCGGTATGCCTGGAGTCAGTGGATGAAGCATATGAAAGGTTTGTAAAAGGAGAGGTCGATGTGATGCCGATCCCGTTAAAAGGAGCGGAAAAATACAATGCCGGAATTCAGAAAAAAGTGATGACCGGGATCTGTGAAAGTCTTTATCTGGATCTGCAGACCGAAGGACCTTTGCAGTGCAGGGAATTTCGCCAGGCGTTAAATTATGCATTGAACCGGGTAGAATACACAGAAAATATGGACAGTGATTTTCTTGTGCCGAATGCACGCTATGTTCCGGAAAACGGTCTTGGTATTTTGAAAACTTACACAGAGAATTATCAGGATCTGCCGTGTACAAAATACGGAAGTCAGAAGCTTGCAGAAGAAAAGCTTGGAGAAGCATTCAAAAAACTGCATATTTCCAGAGCGGAAGATGTGAAAATAAAGCTGCTGGTGAATGATGATCCATGGAGCATACAGGAAGGAACGGAAATCAAACGCCAGTGGGAGAAAAAGCTTGGAATCTCGGTGGAACTGGAAACGGCAACCGGAGATGCATTCTGGGCAGAGAAAAACAACGGTACTGTTACGCTCACTGGTATTATCGCAGAATATGCAGATGTGATGGCCTATCTGCAGAGCTGGAATTATGATTACACTTATGGGGAAGGAGAAAGTCAAAGCGGCACGGTACAGAAATGTCTGAGAGAGGCTGAAAGGCAGACAGATGAGCAGATCAGACTTAGCACCTTATATAAAGCAGAAAAAGCATTGATGGAAGATGTGCCGATGATTCCATTGCAGCTTCGAAAAGAAAGCCTGTTACTGAACCGGAACCTGACCGGTTTTGAGACAAGCATGAATATTGCAGGTGGAGGATATGAGTTTTTATATGCGGATTTTAAATAGAACAGAAAAAAATCGAAGGTTTCTTTTTCTTGCTGCGGTGTTTGCTGTATGTACTGCAGCAATGCTGACCGTTCTCATGATGCCGCAGAAACAGGTGGTCTGTAAGGGAGAAGCAGATTTCAAACAGTTTGGACTGCAAAGCGGAAAAGCAGTCGATCTGTGCGGAGAATGGGAGTTTTTTGAACAGAAATTCATTGCTACGGAGCTGGATGAAGAGCAGGTTTCCGGGAAGTTTGTCAGGGTGCCTTCTTATATGCCCCGAAAAAATGCAGGGATGTTCAACTGGGGAAGTTACCGTGTAAAACTGAAAAACTGTCCGCCGCAATTTGACGTTTCTGTGAGCCTGAAAGGTATGCCGGCGGCTTATCGGATTTATCTGAATGGAAAATGTATTGAGAAAAGCGGAGTAGTTTCTTCTGATCCGGATGCACTGAAAGTCAGCAGGGATACGTCGATCAGGACGACCATTACGCTTCAGTCTTCGGAATGTGATCTGATCATAGAAACAGCGGGATATCTGCTTCCGGGGCTGTCTTTTACACCGCGGATCCAGGATGAAAGCGTGTGGAGTGAACAGTATGACCGTTATCATACCTGGATGATCCTGTTGCTTGGCATGCATATGTTGTTTTTATGTTCTTATTTATTACAGCTGAAGATCACGCCGGACAGCGGTTACAGCAGAAGTGTTTTTCTGGTGCTGTTCTTATTGGCCATCCATATGATCTATTCCGATGCAGCGTTTTCGGCAGTCATAGGCGGGACTTTGAAATATTATGATCTGATTCTGTTTTCTGTATGCGTGATGGAAAGTCTGGTCTGGGAATTTCTTCTGAAAAACGGTTATAAAAAAGACCGGCAGAAAAAAGATTTCGGAATTCGGGAAGGGATTCTGATCACCGGTGTCATTGTGATGAGCCTTGCAGCTTTTGAAGGGATTTTATCATGGAAGCTGACCATGGACGTGGGTGTCTGGCTGCTACTGCTGATCCGCTTTGCAGGGTATCGCAAAAAAGAAGAAATATCCGGAGAAGATATGATCTGGGAAATAGGCATATTGCTTTTGTATACCGGGATCGTATTGTCAGATTTCGCACATATCGGCATGCTTCCTTATAGTGGAGGTATTTTCATGCTTGTCGGAGTGATCGCTTTTGATCTGAGCGTCAATGTCATTGACCGCTGGCGTATGAATAAAATCCAGCAGAGGGCACTGGAGGCGGCGAAGATTGAGCAGAAGCTCCAGGAAGCTCGGCTGGAGCTTGCACTGCATCAGATCAAACCGCATTTTTTGCAAAATGCCCTGATGTCGATCAAAGTGCTCTGCCGGACGCGTCCGAAAGAGGCAGAACAGGCAGTCTACGATTTTGCCGTATTTTTGCGTGGAAATATGAATGCACTGGAATCTGCAGAGATGATTCCGTTTCGGGAAGAATGTAAGACGATTGAGCGGTATCTGCACATTGAAAAGATTCGTTTTGGGGAGAGGCTTCAGGTTCAGTGGGATCTTCAGGAAGAAAAGTTCCGGATACCGCCTCTGACGATCCAACCGCTGGTAGAAAACGCGGTATGTCACGGAATCTGCCAGAAGATGGAGGGCGGCACCGTACAGATCCGAAGTTTTCGGAAAAACGGAGAAATCTGTGTTCAGATCCTGGATGACGGGGCAGGATTTGACACCGAAAAACTGAAAGATGCAGACGGGATTGCCATAAGAAATCTGAAGCTGCGTCTGAAAGAATTTCTAAATGCGGATCTTGAGATTGAGAGCAGAAAAGGAGAAGGGTGCAGGCAGACAATACATATTCCATGGGAGGAGACAGACGATGAAAATTATTCTGATAGATGATGAACCATTGATCCTGGAAGAATTAAGCTATTTATGTGAAAAACACAAAGATATTGAAATTTGCGGAAAATTTGTAAACCCAAAGCAGGCATTGCAGTACGTTGCCGGGCATCCGGTGGATTTTGCATTTTGTGATATCAGGATGCCGGGGATCACGGGACTGGAACTGCTGGATCAGATGCACAAAGAAAAACCGGATCTTCAGGCAGCGTTTGTCACAGCATACGACCAGTACGCATTTGATGCCTATCAGCTGGATGCCTGTGATTATCTGCTGAAGCCGTTTGGACAGGAAGAGGTGGACCGTGCACTGGATAAAGCAAGAAGGCTGGTAAGAACGGAACAAAAAGATGAAATGCAGCTGGAAATCCACACGTTTGGCAGATTTGATCTGTTTTTAAACGGTCATGCGATTGATTTTAGCAGCAGAAAGGCAAAAGAACTGCTTGCACTTCTTGTGGCAAGACGGGGCGGCATTGTGGAAATGGAATTTGCCGTGGATCTGTTATGGGAAGAAGAACCGTTCAGTGAACAGGTGAAAGGACGTTTCCGAAAAGCAGTGATGAACCTGAAAAATACACTGCGGGATCATGGACTTCTCTGGATGCTTCACAGCGAGCGTGGACGAATGTATCTGGAGACAAAGGGCGTTTCCTGTGATTATTATGGACTGATGGAAGGGCAGATCCATGCAGCAGAAAAATTTTCAGATGAATTTATGGCACAGTATTCCTGGAGCGAGGCCTTTCTTCCGGTTCTGGAACGTCAGGCCGGGATTGTAATGTCAAATTACAGTAATTAAAACAGTAAAACAGCAGTAAACACCTCAAAAAGGAACACTTCTGGAACACTTGCTTTCCTATACTTTTTTCAAAAGGGAGAAAATCCCGGAAAAGGAGGAAAGTAAAATGAAAAATGTAACCAGAAGTGTTCGTTTTGTTTTGTCCATGGTTCTTGTCATGGCAATGGTTCTGACTTCCATCGGAAGCCTCGGAACAGTCGCAAAAGCAGAGACCGGCAAAGCAGCGGACGGACTGAAAGGACTCTACCGTATTTATCATACGGAAGATGAGACACAGAGAATGGCTCCTGGAGGAAACCAGGCATCCGAGGGCAATAATCTCTGGCTGTGGGAGCAGGAGGCAAATGCACCGGCAGACTGTGAGATGTTCTATTTTGAACAGGCTGAGGATGGAAGCTATTACTGGTACAATAAGCAGGATGCACAGCTTGTCATGCAGGCAGATACTTCAGCTGTCAGCCTTCAGAGAAAGAATGCCGCATCTGCAAACCAGAAATGGACGATCGAGAAAGTGGCAGGAACAGAAGATCAGTATTATCTGAAAAATGGTTCCCGTTATGCAAGTACTTCTGCAAACCGCCATGCACAGGTAAGCATGTCCGATACGGCACAGGCATGGAGACTGGCAAAGGTTGAGCCGGAAGTAAAGCTCTCACTTGGCAGCAGCACCATAAGAACCGGCGAAAGTACAACCGCAGCTGTGACCGGATTTGATGCGGATGGGGCTGAACTGGATGGAAGCAAGGCCGTGCTCACCAGTGAGAATCCGGATATTGCAGAAGTTTCCGGAAACACCGTTATCGCAAAAAAAGCTGGAACGGCAACGATCAAGGCAGCGTTTGAAGGGAAAGAAGTCAGCACAGAACTGACTGTTCTGGAAGCAGCAAAAGAATGGCCGGGCGTTTATCGCATCGATAACGTAGAATTTGCCGGTTATCTGATCGAGCCTGGAGCAGACAATGTCAGCGAAGGAAACAACCTGTATCTGTGGAATACGGCACTTGCCCAGACACGTATGTGGGTATTTACCGAAGCCGGAGACGGTTATGTATATTGGCATCCACGCAACAATGTATCACTTGTGATCCAGGGAGGAGATCTGGATTCCTATCCTTCCATGGCGAAAAACACAGGCGATGATACACAGAAGTGGAAGATCATCAAAGATGAGACAAGCGGAAATTACCGGATCCAGAACAAGGCATCCGGAAAATATGTTGCAACAGCAAATGATGCAAACCAGCAGCTGATCCAGATGAAAGAAGAAAGTGCAAAAACATCTCTGTGGATCATAAACGAGCTGAAAGCAAGCATCAGTCTGGAAGTTTCTGCAAGCTATCTGCAGACCGGAAAAACAACGAACTTTGCAGCAATCGCAAAAGACGCATCCGGAGCAGTGATCAGCAGCGGTATCCGCACCGTGAGCAGCAATCCGGAAGTTGCTTCTCTGGAAGGAAATCAGATCAAAGGTCTGAAAGCAGGCCATGCTGATATTACAAGTTATCTTACAGCAGGCGGAAAAGAATATACTTCCAACACGATCCGTGTTTACGTTACCGATGAAGCACCGGTATTTACCGGAAAAGAATGGTACAAAGATATTTCAACCGCAGAAGTAAACAGAGAGCCTTCTCATGCAGATTTTGTTCCGTATCAGGATGCAGACACTGCATTCAACAGCGAGAAGAGTGCACTGGATGACCAGAATGAGACAGCAAGCACTTACTATAAGCTGCTGACTCAGAAAGAATGGGATTTTGCACTGGTAGAAAATCCGGAAAAAGCAGATGCAGCGGACGCAAAAGGTTATCTGGAAGAAACACTTCCGGAAGAAGCAAAAGCAGATTTCCAGAAAGAATTTGTACCGCATGCATGGCAGACTTATCGAAACGCAGATAAGACCTTTAAATATTTTGATGAAGCAATCTATACAAACAGTATCTATCCGTGGGGCAGTGCACAGGGAAATACCATCGAGTATGATGATCCTCAGGCACCGACGCACTATAATCCGGTAGGATATTACCGTACTGAGTTTGAGCTTCCGGAAAACTGGGACGGACGTGAAGTATTTCTGTCACTGCAGTCCGTAAGATCTGCTTATTATCTGTTTATCAACGGAAAACAGGTTGGTTATACGGCAGACAGCTTTACGGCTCATGATTTCAACATCACACCATATCTGAATAAAAATGGTAAGAATACGATCGCACTGAAAGTATATCGATGGGGCATCGGAAGTTATCTGGAAAATCAGGATTTCATTCAGCTGAGCGGTATCATGCGTGACATTTATCTGTATTCCAAAGACAGCCGTGCAGAACTTCGTGATTTCTTTGTACAGACAAGTTTTGCAGACCGCACAGATAAGAACAGTGATGTTACGATGAAAGTGGATGTAGATGTCCGCAATCTGACTGACAAAGAAGATACCAGCGGCTATACCGTAGATGTCAAACTGAAAGACATGGACAGAAAAGTGATCGGTCAGGATACGATTTCTTATGATAAGCTGAAAGCACTTCAGGGTGTGACAGGTGCATCCGATCCGAATGCAGCAGATGCAGACGGCGAGAAGAAAGTAAATCTGGGTGATCGCAAAACAGCAACGATCGAAGTTAAGAATCCGAAGAAATGGTTCCCGGATACACCGAACCTGTACATGGTAACGCTGGAATTAAAAGACAGCACCGGAAAAGTGATCGAAGCAGAAGCAGAACATGTAGGTTTCCGTGAAATCTATAAAGTAAACATTAACGATGCAGAACAGGAACAGATGCAGATCACAGGACAGAAGATTATCTTCCGCGGTGTCAACCGTCACGATACCAGCCTGGAAAACGGCAGTGCCGTGACAAATCAGGAGATCATCGATGATCTGAAACTGATGAAACAGTACAATGTCAATGCAGTCCGTACTTCACATTATCCAAATGCAAAGATTTTATATGATCTGGCAGATGAACTTGGTATTTATGTTTATGCAGAAGCAAACGTAGAATCACACTACGGAGCATATGGCGATCATAAAGTGCCGATCCCTGGAGGGGACAGCCGCTGGGTAACTCCGGTTGTAGATCGAAACATGAACATGCTGGAGCTTCTGAAAAACCATGCATCCATCATCGGATGGTCTTATGGAAACGAAGCAACTTACACAAGATGCCCGTTAGACAATACTTACTGCTTCTGGGCAGCAGCCATGGCAGTTCTGAACCGTGATCCGAGCAGACTGCGTATGTACGAACGTGAATCCGATGGATATTATCATCGTTATCAGAAGGATGCAGGAGCGGATCCATGGGGCATGGAGACCAGAAGCAAGAACATTGTGGACGTTCACAGCACACAGTATCCGGAAGCAAAGAACGTAGAAAGTTACGCTAAAAACACAAACAACAAATTGCCTTATTTTGAACAGGAATATGAACATGCGATGGGACAGTCTTTCGGAAGTTTCAATGAATTCTGGAAACTGAACCGTACGTACGCCAATGTTCAGGGAGGATTTATCTGGGATTGGGCAGACCAGTCATTAGCAACGACAAGAGAAGACGGAAAAACATTCTGGGCTTACGGCGGAGACTGGATGGATGCAAGCTCCAATGCAGATGCATTCTGTGCGAACGGTGTTCTGTTTGCAGATCATACACCGTCAGCAAAAGCCGTACAGATGCGTTACGATCATCAGCAGGTGAACTTCTATCTTGAAAATGAAGATGCGAAAGTGACCGATGGAACGATCAAAGTAAAAGTAGTAAACGAACTGGAAAACAGCACACTGGAAAATTACAATATCATCTGGAGCCTGAAAAAAGATGATAAAGAGATCGCAACAAAAACGATTTCTTTAAATGCACCGGGTATGGACGGAGAAACCTTTGGGGAAGAAGTGATCACGATCGAACTGCCGAAAGTACAGCCGCAGACCGGTGATACTTATATGCTGGAGTTCTCCGTGCAGAACAAGGTAAAACCGGACTGGGATGCAACACTTACCAAATACGACAATGTAGTGGCACATGAGCAGTTTGACCTTACACCGGAATACAAGGAGAAACAGACGCTGGATTACAATGCAATGGCTGAATTTACCAAAGCAGAGGACGACGGCAATACACTGAGCATTGAAGGTGTTACAAAAGAGGGAAAAACCTACTCACTGAAAATGGACAAGGCAACCGGTATCCTTTCAGATTACACGGTGGACGGCAAAGTGGTTCTGGAAAAAGGTCCGGTACCAAGCTTCTGGAGAGCACAGAACTATAACGACACTCCGATTGCATACAACCGCAATCTGCGAAATACCGATGACAACATGGAACTTGTGGACAGTCCGGTTATCACACAGGATGAGAATAGAAAGCACATCCGTGTAGCGTTGAACGTAAAACTTCCGGTTGATGCAGAACAGACACTGCTCTATGACATTTACGGAGATGGAGAGATCGTAGTTCGGTCAGCCTTTACACCGAGAAGCAACTTTGCACCGGGTACCGCCGGAGCACAGGCACTGCCGAAAGTTGGTGTCCGCATGACTGTTGCAGCAGGATACGAAAATCTGGAATACTTCGGAAGAGGTCCGGAAGAAAACTACATTGATCGAAAGACAGCAACCGATGTTGGTGTATACAAGAGCACCGTAACAGATCAGTTTGTAAGCAAATATGTGAAACCACAGGAAAACGGAAACCACACCGATGTCAGATGGACGTCACTGACCGATAACGATGGAAATGGTATTTTAGTTGCCGCAGACGGAACGGTAGAATCTTCTGCACTTCATGTAAAAGCAGAAAATATCAATCCGGTTAGCTGGACCGATTATCCGTATAACAACCAGACCATTCGTCATTCCACAGAAGTTCCGATGGATGAGCAGACCTATCTGTGTCTGGATGCGATCCAGCGAGGAGTCAGCAATACAGGATTCTTTAACCATGTACCTCTGGAAGGATTCTATCCGACAACCAAGCAGAATGCAGATGGAAGCTACAATACTTATGCAGAGAGATTCCGCATTGTCCCGGTTACTTCCGATACGGACAAGATGGAAGAAAGCAAGGCAGGTTTTGAAGCAAGTTCTGCAGCAGGAGAACTGGAAGAGATCAAAAACCAGGCAGTCGCAGCAAAGAACGATGCCGAGACCGCAGCAAAAGCCGCAGAAGCAGCAAAAGCAGATGCCGAAGCAGCCAAGGCAAAAGCAGAAGAAGTAAAAGCAGCAGCCGAAGAAGCAAAGAAAGCAGCAGAAGAGGCAAAGGCAGCAGCCGATGTTGATAAAGCAGCCGCAGAAGCAGCTCAGGCGAAAGCAGAAGTTGCACAGAAAGCAGCCGAAACTGCAGAAGCAGAGGCACAGAAAGCACAGACCGCTTCCGAAGCAGCCCAGGCAAAAGCAGAGGCAGCACAGAAAGCCGCAAAAGAAGCAGAGGATGCAGCAAAGAATTATGCAAACGATGCAGAAGCAGCAAAAACAGCCGCAGAGGCAGCCAAAACAACAGCTGAAAATGCAAAAAAGGATGCTGAGACCGCAGCAAAAGCAGCAGAAGCAGCCAAAGACTCCGTAAGTGCACAGAAAGACCTTGCAGAGGCAGCCGCAGGTGCTGCAAAGGCAAGTGCGGATGCAGCGAAAGCAGCCCAGGCAAATGCAGAAGCCGCAGCGAAAGCAGCCGAAGAAGCACAGAAGAAAGCAGAAGAGATCCTTGCAAAAGCCCAGAAAGAGGCGGAAGAAAAGAGAGCCGAAGCACAGAAACAGTTAGAAGAAGTGCAGGCAATGCAGAAACGCCTTGAAAACCAGTTGGCAAAAACAGAATTTGCAGCCAAGAAAGTGAAAGTAAAATCTGTCAAAGGTGCAAAGAAGGCAGTGAAAGTCAACTGGAATAAAGTAGAAAGTGCAGATGGCTATGTGATCGAGTATGCAAAGAAGGCAAACTTCAAAGGCAAAAAGACCATTGCGGTTACTGCTGATAAGAAAGCAAGAACGATCAAGAAACTTTCTGCAAAGAAAACGTACTATGTAAGAGTAAAAGCATACAAAGTTGTGGATAACGAGAAAGTTTACACCGCTTACAGTGCAAAGAAGAAAGTACGTACGAAATAAAAAGTAAGAAATAAACAGATGGTATTATACAGAGATTCATAGAATACTGTTCGCAAAAAGACAGAGCACAGGCTCTGTCTTTTTGGTGTCAGACATTGTTTACAGCGAATGCAGGAAAGGGGCATAAGTAGGAAAGATGTTAGATATGCTATTAGAACAGGAGAAATTATTGAAGATTATCCAGATACATATAAATTTGAAAATGATTTGAAAACACGAAGAAAGAGGTGAGGACTGTGTGTATGTATTGTAAAAATAGTTCGTTTAAAAAGAGTATCACAACACATGTTGTGAATTATAAAGACTGCATTATTGTAATTAAAAATGTCCCATGTCTTGAATGTGATCAATGTGGAGAAAAATATTATACGGATGATGTGGCTGAAAAGTTGGAAGAAATCATTGATACGGCAAAGAAAATGATGCAGGAGATTGCAGTGATTGATTACCAGCAAGCTGCATAATAGCAGGGAGGGAAGTACGTGAAATGCCGTATAGGCAAGAAATTCTATACATACAGAAAATTGTAAAGAAAGTCTGGTTTATTTTAAACTGGATTATTATGTCAGGAAATTTCTGAAAGAGAAGAAAGATCTGTTTGATTTTTATGATGAAGGTGCATCCGTGAATCTGGAAGATATTGTCTTCATTGGTAAGAATGGTGTAATCTGTGATACGATAACGCATGAAAAGTATTGCGCGGTTTCGGATGATCTGTTGTCTGAGATAGAGAAAAACAGGAAGTACTGATTCATCCTGAAAGAGTTTGCAACAATGGTGAAAGTTAAGATTTCACTGATTATAATCTCCGGCAGATTGCAGAGGTACCCAGAAGGATATATTATAGTGTGCACTTCGCAGCAAAATGCCGGAGATATTTTTGAATATCAGATTTTTCAGACTTCCCAGCGACCGGATGCACCGCAAGGCAGCACCAGTCCATTGCTGGAAACAGGAAGTCCGACTTCCTGGGAATCGACATGTCCGTGAAAAGCGGCAAGTTCGGTTGCCAGCATGTAGGTAAGGACAGCAGGAGCCAGTCCGGTTGTATAGGAATTGACAAGGAAGAAAAGCGGTTTATCGCTTAAAAGCTTTGCACAAAGCTTGATGAGCGGATGGATCGCTTCTTCTATTTTCCAGATTTCCCCTTTTGGTCCACGGCCGTAGGAAGGCGGATCCATGATAATGGCATCGTAATGATTGCCGCGGCGGATCTCACGCTCTACGAATTTTACGCAGTCATCGACGATCCAGCGGATCGGCGCATCGCCCAGTCCGGAAGAACGTGCATTTTCCTTTGCCCAGGTGACCATGCCCTTGGAGGCATCTACGTGTGTAACGCTCGCTCCGGCAGCGGCAGCGGCAAGCGTAGCACCGCCGGTATAGGCAAAGAGGTTCAGAACTTTGATCGGGCGGCCGGCATTTTTGATCTTTTCAGAAAACCAGTCCCAGTTGGTAGCCTGCTCCGGGAACAGACCAGTATGTTTGAAACTGAAAGGTTTTAACTGAAAAGTCAGACCGAGTTTCTGATAATGAATGCTCCACTGTTCCGGGAGATCAAAAAATTCCCATTCACCGCCGCCACGTTTGCTGCGGTGATAATGTGCATTCGGGCGTTTCCAGCCGCGGAGCGTTTTCGGAGTGTCCCAGATAACCTGCGGGTCCGGACGAACCAACGTATAATTTCCCCAGCGTTCCAGTTTTTCTCCTTTGGAAGTATCCAGTACTTCATAGTCTTTCCAGTTTTCGGCAATCCACATAATAATGTCCTTTCGTGTTTTTGAATTTTATAATAAAAATAATCAGTATAATATCTTGAGACCTGTTGTTTTTCAGATTTCTTTGGAACGGAACCAGTACGTATAAAAATCTTCAAAGCCAAGTGAGGTATAGAGATTTTTGGCAGCGGTATTTCCTTCCACAACCTGAAGATAAGCGTGTGTCGCTCCTTTTTTCTGTGCTTCTGTCAGAATCGAACTGCAGATCGCACGTGCAAAATGCTTTCTGCGGCAGCTTGCATCGACATAGATCGCATACAGTCCAATGTGTCCGCGGTCAAGAATCCCAAGACCGGAAGCAACCATACGTCCTTCAATCTCAATGCAGGCAACGATCGTCTCTTTCGGAATCGCCTTGAACATAGATGGTACGATACGGCGAAGCGTCGGTCTGGTTGTGCCGTTTAAACGAAACAGGGAATCAATCCATTCGTCTGTGATCCGGTCGCGGAGCTGCACAGCGATATGTCCCGGATAGAAAACAGAAGAAGGCAGATTGGAGTTTCTTCCATAATATTCATATTCGACCGAGTCTGCCGGATAAGGATGAAAATTTGTCATAGGCATCGTCATAACTTCGGTGGTATGGCGGATCTGATAGCCTTTTTCTTCCAGAAGTTTGTCAAAAGACGGAGCCAGAAGCGGATTGATCTTAAAATTCGATGGTGTGTGATAGTTGCGGTACTGTGCTTCGCAGTAGGCGATTTTTTCTTCGATCGGGATCAGGGAATCGCCGACCTGTTCCACACTGTTAGTACGGTAAGTATAATTATGAGAAAACCGGATCAGCCAGCCGTCATAAAGTTCAATCTTGTGGGATGGCCAGGCATTCAGCGAGATTTCCTCAATCAGTTTCATATAAGCAGCGTCTTTTTGCATACAAATGCTCCTTTGTCAAGTCAGTCATGGGGTACAGAATATCTGCGTACCCAGTATTCTTAGTATAGCGATTCGGAATGAGAAAATCAAGCAGGTTCTGAAGAAAGCAACGCTTGACCATGCAACCATTTGTAGGTATCATAGAACCGTAAAGAAAAGTTCTGAATCTACAGGAGGCGATTTGGCAATGAAACTTGGATTTATCGGCTGCGGAAATATGGCAAAAGCCATGCTTGGCGGCATTTTAAAAAATGAGATCTGTGCAAAAGAAGATGTGATCGCTACGGCAAAGAGCGGGGCGAGCAGGGAAAATGCCAGAAATACTTATGGAATTCAGGTAACCGCAAATAATATAGAAGCAGCAAAAAATGCAGATATCCTGGTGCTGGCAGTGAAACCGATTTTTTATGAGGAAGTGATCCATCAGATCCGCGATGTGGTAGATGAGAAGAAGATCATCATTTCCATTGCACCTGGAAAAACACTGGAATGGCTGGAAGAGCAGTTTGGTAAAAAAGTAAAACTGGTCAGATGTATGCCGAACACACCGGCACTGGTCGGCGAGGGTATGACCGGTGTATGTTGTAACGAAGAAGTAAACGATATGGAGATGCAGGAAGTGCTGCGAATCCTGGAAAGCTGCGGAAAAGCAGAAGTGCTTCCGGAGCGGCTGATCGACGTAGTGGTTTCAGTCAGCGGAAGTTCACCGGCATATGTATTCATGTTTATTGAAGCGATGGCAGATGCAGCCGTTGCAGACGGCATGCCAAGAGCACAGGCATATCGTTTTGCGGCACAGGCAGTGCTTGGCAGTGCGAAAATGGCGCTGGAGACAGGCAAACATCCGGGTGAACTCAAAGATATGGTATGCTCACCGGGTGGTACGACGATTGAGGCAGTGCGTGTGCTGGAAGAAAAGGGCATGCGAAGTGCAGTGATCGAGGCGATGAAAGCTTGCGTCAAAAAAGGACGGGAAATGTAGAATACTATTTCATGCAGCAAGGAGGCAAAAATGATGAACGAAAAAACAGTATGGGAATCTTATACTGAAGAAGAGAAAAAGAAGGTATATGATTTCTGTGAAGAATACCGCACCTTTCTCTCAAAATGCAAAACCGAGCGGGAATGTGTGCAGGAAATTTTAAAAGAGGCAAAAGAACACGGCTATAGAAGTCTGAAAGAAGTACGTCAGTCAAATGCAAAACTGCAGGCAGGTGATAAAGTCTATGTTTCTATCATGGGTAAGACGCTGGCACTGTTCCATATCGGAAAAGAACCAATGGAGAAGGGCATGAACATTTTAGGCGCACATATCGATTCTCCGCGTCTGGATCTGAAACAGAATCCGCTCTATGAAGCGGACGGACTTGCCATGCTGGAAACACATTATTATGGCGGAATCAAAAAATATCAGTGGGTAGCATTGCCGCTGGCACTGCATGGTGTTGTGGCAAAGAAAGATGGGACAAAAGTTGAAATCGCGCTTGGCGAAGATCCATCTGATCCGGTGATCGGCATTTCTGATCTGCTTCCGCATCTGGGCAGAAAGCAGATGGAAAAGCGAGGAAATGAAGTGATCGAAGGCGAAGATCTGAATATTTTATTTGGCAGTATTCCACTTTCCGGGGAAGAAAAAGAGCCGGTCAAAAAGCAGATACTGAAATTGTTAAACGAAAAATATAATATAGAAGAAACGGATTTTATTTCCGCAGAGCTGGAAGTTGTTCCGGCAGGAAGTGCAAGAAATTACGGACTGGATGAAAGTATGATCATAGGATATGGTCAGGATGACAGAGTATGCGTATATCCATCTTATAAAGCAATGTTCGAACTGGATAAACCACAGTATACCTGCGTGTGTCTGCTGGTAGACAAAGAAGAGATCGGAAGCGTCGGTGCAACCGGCATGCATTCCCGATTTTTTGAAAATGCAGTGGCAGAGATCATGGATGCAGCAGGAGACTACAGCGAACTGAAAGTGCGCAGGGCACTTCAGGGCTCAAGAATGTTATCCTCCGATGTCAGTGCAGCTTACGATCCAAATTATCCGGCAGTCATGGAGAAGAAAAACAGTGCCTTTTTCGGTAAAGGACTGACGTTTAACAAATTTACCGGTTCCAGAGGAAAATCCGGTTCCAACGATGCCAATGCAGAATATATTGCAAGAATCCGCAAAATCCTCGATGAAAACCAGGCAGCCTTCCAGACGGCGGAACTTGGAAAAGTCGATGAAGGCGGTGGCGGAACGATCGCCTATATTCTGGCAAATTATGGAATGGAAGTCATTGACTGCGGTGTGGCAGTCCAGAACATGCATGCACCATTTGAAGTGACAAGCAAGGCAGATATTTACGAAGCATTTAAAGGTTATCTGGCATTTTTGAAAGATATGGGTGAGAGAGAACTTTAAAAAGGGAAAGGGTGAGGATGAAATTATGAGTACAGATTTAAGAAAACCAATCCGCTGTCCAAGGTGCGGCGCCATGAACCATCCGGATTCCTGTTTTTGTCAGGAATGTGGAGCACCGCTGGAGAGACGGCAGATGCAAAATCCGGGTGGAATGCAGAATCAGAGACAGCAGATGCAGGGACAGTATTCGCAGCCGGCAGAAAAATCAAATAATACGACGATCATTGCGGCAGTTGTTGCCGGTGTTGCAGTTGTATTTGTGATCGGAGTTGTGATCGCTCTGGTCGTATTTGGAAACAGCGGAAGAAAACAGACAAAGACAACCGCGAAAACGACTCCTCTGGAATCTGCGGATGTGCAGGGAAAGCAGGCAGAGGACACGGAAGCGGATGTGCAGGCAGATATTGATGCGGTCAATAACAGAAGCTGTACGGTTCAGGGAACCATTTATTATACAGGCAATTCCAAAGAGCCGGTTCTGGTTCTTAAGGAAGCACAGTCCGTTTATGTAAACAGTACAACCGGGGAGCGGATTCTCTATAATTCCGTGAGCAGCATTTCGCTGGCATCCTATCCGATCACCGGAGAAAAAATGAAACGCTATAATAATGTGGAAGTAGCAGTTGACGGTGCACTTTGGGCAGAAGATGATGTGATCTATATGGATGTAGATGACGTTTTTGGTGAACCAAAAGAAGAAGTGACCGAGAAGAAAACGGAGAAAGAAACGGAGCCAAAAGCAGAAAGCAGAACGGTTACTACACCATCAAATGCAGACTATATCCTTCCGGACAGCGACAAAAAATATCTGACCAGTTCCGATGTTGCCGGTTTAAGTGTCCGTGAGATCAACTATGCAAAAAATGAAATCTATGCAAGACATGGCAGAAAATTTGATTCGAAAGAACTGCGTGAGTATTTTGAAAGTAAATCCTGGTATTATGGATCTGTCTCACCATCAGATTTCTCCACAAAAGTATTCAACAAATACGAAAATGCGAACATTCAATTCCTGGATAAAAAGGAAAAAGAACTGGGTGTTTATCAGTTGGATCAGTAGCAGGAGGAGCACATGAAACAGACAAAAGGAAAATGGTTTCTGCTGGTTCTGCTTCTGTGTACGGCAGTTGTGGCAGGAATCTGTGTGGTCAGCACAGTGAAGGTAAAGAAAAAGGAACAGACTGTGGCAGCTCTGGAGTCAGAAGTGCAGAAAAAAGAGAGTGAACAGCAGACACAGCCACAGACAGAGAGCGAAACGCAGGTTCAGACAGAAGCAAAAACAGAAGTCCAGACGGAAACACAGACCGAAGAAGTAAGCGAAACCGTGACAGAGACGGAAACAGAATCCCAGACGGCAGAAAACGGACACGTTGTAGCAATCGATCCGGGACATCAGGGAAGCTGGGTTGATATGAGTGCGCAGGAGCCAAGCGCACCGGGTTCCAGTGAAACAAAGGCAAAAGCAACGACCGGAACACAGGGGAGATATACCGGTGTTCCAGAGTATCAACTGAATCTGGACATTTCCCTGGCACTTCAGAAAGAACTGGAAAACCGTGGTTATCGTGTCGTTATGACACGTACGGATAACGATACGGCGATCAGCAATGCGGAGCGGGCACTCAAGGCATATGACGAAGGCGGAGAAATTTATGTCCGTATTCATGCAAACGGAAGTGATGATGGCAGTGTAAGCGGAGCACTGGGTATGACACCATCGTATGATAATGCCTATGTGTCTGATCTGGCAGGAGACAGTTATCGCCTGACGGAGTGCATTTTAAATGCCTACTGTGAAAAGACCGGTTTTGCCAATCTTGGGATTCAGTATCATGATGATATGACCGGGATCAACTGGAGCAAAATTCCGGTTATGATCCTGGAAATGGGATTTATGACGAACGAGCATGATGACACAGCAATGCAGGATGCCCAAATGCAGACCAGCATGGTAAATGGAATTGCAGATGGCATAGATCAGTATTTTGGGAGATAGACATGGAAAAGAAAACACAAAAAGGCATATTGGCCGGAATATTGATCTGCCTTGTCCTGCTTCTGCTTCTGGGATATCAGAGCGTAAAAAACAGCAGGAGATATCAGCAGTTACAGACAAAAGAAGAAAACCTGAATGAAAGGCTTTCTGCTCTGGAGAAAAAAGCCGGAGAAAAAGAAAAGGTAGTGGTAAAAGAAACCGCAAAGACTCCAGAAACGGCACATGTGGAAGAAAATACAGAACCGGAAAGCGAGACAAAAACCAGAGAAAGTGAAAGCAAGGATGAAACGGATGGCAGTCAGGCAGTTCTGAACCTGCATCTGGATACTTATCTGGATGAAGAGGAAGCAAATGGTGCAAAATGGGCGGTCAGCGTACAGAATTTAAGTGACGGTGCACGTTATGAGAAAAATGCAGAAGAATCCATGCAGTCAGCAAGTGTGATCAAGGTATTTATCATGGCGGCTGTATATGGAAAGATCTGTTATCCGGCGAGTGACCAGGAAGCCGTCTATGCTCCGGAACAGTATGATGGAGAGCTGAAAGAACTTCTTACCAATATGATCACAGTCAGCGATAATGAAGCAGCGAACCGGTTGGTGGAATTGCTTGGAAATGGTGACTTTGAGACAGGAAAACAGATTGTCAATACCTTTTGCCAGGAAAACGGATATACCGGAACGCATCTTGGACGGCGCTTTCTGGAAGAAAATCCAACCGATGACAATTTTACAACAGCAGCAGACTGCGGGAAGCTTTTGCGGGAAATCTATGAGGGAAGCTGCGTTTCACAGGAAGCTTCCGCTAAAATGCTGGAACTCTTAAAAAGTCAGACCAAAACAGAAAAAATCCCATCCGGACTTCCGCAGGGCATCACAGCAGCAAACAAGACAGGTGAAATGTCCGAAGGATATGGACTTGGCTGTATAGAAAACGACATTGCCATCGTTTACGGCGAACAGCAGGATTATGTGATCTGCGTGCTGTCAAACGACCTCGCAGGAAGAAATGGAGAAGCAATCCAGAAGATACAGGAAATATCTTCCTATGTATATGAGATGCTGAGATAGGAAAAGATTATCCATTGACAAAGAAAGTGTGACAGCATATAATAAAAGTACGAAAAAACGTACGAAAAAATAGGACGCTTAAGTGGAAATGGGGTGTAGAAATGCTGGCAGTGAAATCAATGATTGTAAGAGATAATTTTAAAAAATTTTGCGATAAAGTTTTTCATGGTGAAACGTTGATTATATCAAGACCGAAAAATGAAAATGTGGTACTCATCTCAGAGCAGGAATATAACGAGATGATGAAAGCAAAGAGAAATGCAGAATATCTTGCTATGCTTGATAAGTCTATGAAGGAAGCGGAAACTGGCGGTTTCATTGTAAAGACAGTGGATGAATTAGGAGCTTACGAGAAATGAATGTGATATTCACACCGACAGCGTGGCAACAATATACGGCTTGGCAAAAAGAAGATAAAAAGATAGTAAAACGTATAAATGAACTTATAAAAAGTATTGATCGAGATGGATTGCTGGAAGGAATAGGAAAACCTGAACCGCTAAAACACAGAAAAGTATGCAGTAGAAGAATCAATGATGAGCATAGACTGACATACAATTTTGACAGCAACCAAAATTTGATCATATATTCATGTAAATATCATTATGAAGATTAAACAACAATAAATAATGTTTTTAAACAGTGGACAAAACCCGGCGCATGCCGGGTTTTGTTTACGTTATGTCAGAAACGTGACAGCCGGATAAATTTACAGCGCTCCTGCTTCGTTTCATTGCTTTGATTAGTTGAAGAACAGCAGATATTTCCTCTTCGGTCAGTCCGGAAAAATCAACATTCTGTTTTTGCTCTACTCCCAGCAGATAGTCCGTCGTGACATGAAAGATCTGGGAAATGTGGATCAGGACGTCATAGGAAGGAAGACGCAATCCTGTTTCATAAGCACTGATTACAGATTTGGTCAGCCCCAGTTTTTGTGATAACTGTGCCTGAGTCATATTATTTTGCAGACGCAACGATTTAAGCGTGTTGCCAAAGTCCACCATAAAAAGCCTCCTTTTTGGTTATGATACTATAGGCATAGTATTTAATTGGTGTATTAAGTATTGAGTTAGTTGACAAACACGTTTTGAGTATCTATAATAAAAATATCGTAATAAACAGAACAATATAAGGAAGGAGAGAAGAAACAAAAATAGCTTAGGGGTAAAAAGGTCTATAAAAATATTTATGTAAAAGGAGTTTGAAAAATGCGAAAGATGAATCTATGTAAAAAAGCAGTACTGTTAAGCGGCTTAACCCTGACGATGTTCATGACAGCCTGCGGCGGCAGTAAGAAACCAGGGGATATGCTTATTGGAAGCTGGGTGTCAGAACATAATGAGATTGTTACTTTTGAAAAAGATGGAACCTGTACAGCACCATTTACTTACAATGCATCCTGGTGGGAGAGTGCAGATCATTATACAGTAAAAGATGATGGTACCTTGATATTAAGCAGTGATGAAGGCCATGCAGGCGGTTCTTACGAAAAAGCAGATACAGAAGAGGAAGCATTAGATGATGTTGATGCGTATTATGTGGACAAAGATAAATTTATTATAAAGGAAGAAATCTATACGAGAACAAAATAGAAATAGAAGAAAGGGAAGAAAATGCATAAGAAAAACTATCACTTTTTAGTACTGGGGTTAATTTTTTCAGCATTTGTGCTAATAGGATGTTCAAATAATCAAAAAACAGAAGAAACTATAATGGAAAGCAATACAAATGATGAGTATGAAAACAGCGAAGAAGCAGCATACGAGACAGAAACAGAAGATGATACAAACGATGACTATGAAGATGACGAAGATTATGAAGATGAAGCAGTGGTAGACAATCATATAGATCTCATTTATAAATTTAACGAAGGCGTGCAATGGGTAAAAAATAGCAGTGTAAATGATTTGTACGATGGTTATATCTGTGTGGATAAGGAGGGAAATGCTCTGTTTTCTATAAATAATCCAGATATAACAAATGTTTCAAATTTTCAAAACGGTTATTCTTTTATAGAGACAAACGATGCTATTTATGAGATTGATTTGAATGGAAATATAACAAACAGCTATATGATATCGGATAATATTACATTTAAAACATATGCCGATGGGCAGATCTGGATGGAAGAATATAATTCAGGTTTTGACAGCGCGGCCTATATATATACGTTATATGATGAAAATGGGAAGAAGCTTACGGAATTTTCGGTAGAAGGGACAGAACCTCTCTATAAGATTGATTATTGCGGAAAAGGTGTATGGCATTGCGAACAAGGGTATTATTGTACACAGAGTGATAAATGGATAGAGGATAATTATGGCAGTGTGTACTTTGATGAAGATACGATTGTTTTAGATTTGCGTGCTGAAGATTCAGATGATTCAGATAATACAGATCATAAAGTAAAGAAGATTATGATGGATACAAAAGGAAACATCACGGAAGAAGATATGACCGTAGAGACTGAATGGGTCTGGGCTGCTGCGTATGATATAAAGGATGGATACTGTGTTATGAAGGATTATGAAGATCATTTAGTTTCCTTCAATGTTTCATCAGGTGAAATTAAAGTAATGGATAATGAATATGCGGAAACAATAAACTGGGATTGGTTGCCGGATGACTTAGTGTTTACAGATGGGCGCATTGTACTTCCTCTCACAGGAAAAGATGAGGAAGAGTATATAGGACTTTTTGATACTTCCTGGAATATTGTGGGTGAGCCGATTCGCTGTGGGAGATATGAACTTTCGGAAGGAAGATTAGTAGCAGTGCCAAAAGTTCTAAGTGGTGATGGAAGCACATCTGAGCAAATAATAGTTTATGATACAAATTTTGCACAGGTATTTAACGGATCTGAAAAAGGGTATAAAGCTATTACGCCTTATAAGAGTGGAGTTGCATACGTTTTAAATGAGGATGCTGGTTCGTTATTGCTTGAGAGCGTAGATACGCTCTTTGGGTCGGCGGATGATTATCCGATATTAGATGGTGCGTGGAAGCCGATTGATGAAAATGGAGAATATCTTTATGATACAATTAACATGGATCATATAAAAGCAGTCGAATTGAAATAGCAAATAAGCCCGGCA
Source organism: uncultured bacterium (assembly GCA_905214675.1). Classification (GTDB taxonomy): domain Bacteria; phylum Bacillota; class Clostridia; order Lachnospirales; family Lachnospiraceae; genus Hominisplanchenecus. The sequence goes on along the minus strand of CAJMMS010000014.1, from coordinate 10,350 downwards.
ACAGCCGGGTTTTGCTATAATGGAGGAGAAGCAATGAACAAAACAAGAAAACGGTGGCTGCTGTTTGTGTTTGCACTGTGCATGGTGATGCTGGCAAAACCAACAAATGCAATGGCAGCATCGAAAAAGTACGTACGTTCTTTAACGGTGGCAAAAAAGACGGTAAGTATCACAAAAGGAAAAACGAAGAAAGTAGCTTATAAGGTAAAAGTAAAAGGGAAAGCCAGCAAAAAAGTGACCGTAAAAACATCAAACAAAAAAGTAACGGCAAAAGTAAAAGGCGGAAAGATTGTAATCACTGCAAAAAAAGCTGGTACAAGCAAGATTACCATTACAACAAAAGGAAAAAGTAAAAAAGGAATAAAGCTGAAAAAATACATTAAGGTGACGGTTACGGAAGGAAGCCTGCAAAATCCGAATATGAAAAAAGACAACAGTATGAAAGCAGGACAAAAAGTAACCTGGGATTGTGTATGGTTTGGAAGTTATCCGCAAAGAGAGGTCATTTCAAAAGAAATGCAAAGCTCATACAGCACGAAAAATCGTATCTGGTATGATAAGGATACGGTGATTTTAGATGACAATGTGTATCAGACTTTGCAAAATGCAGATGAATGGGATCAGAATAATGAAATCGTTGTGGATGGAAGCAAGTATCGCAGAATACAGAAAAGTGATGCAAGAGAGGTTTCAGACGATACGACTCCGTGGTATTGCTGGTATTCCTGGAATGTAACAGGTGGTGACAGCACATGGCATTATTTTAAGTATGAACCGATTAAATGGAGAGTCCTTTCCACAAATGATAAACAGGCACTGCTGTTGGCAGATGTTTCGCTGGATGTACAAAAATACTATGATGCAGATTATGAGGATCTGCCACTCAACAATATGACGAAAAACAACTGGAAAGCAAGTAGTTTGAGAGCCTGGCTGAATCAGACAACATACCGGGAAAAGAGTTTTGCTGACACAGCTTTTACTTCAGAGGAACAGGCGGCGATTATAAATACCGTTTCGGAAAATAAAGTGACTGATAAAATACGTCTGATTTCAACAGAAGAGATATGGGGCAGCACGACAGCAGAGAGTTATGGTTTTACAAAGGACAACAGTGTCAGCGATGAAGCACGCCGCAGCAAAACCAGTACCTATGCCAAGGCAATGGGAATCTCGATCAGCAAGGAAACAAAGGGATACAGCAACTGGTGGATCTGCCCGGCAAATGGTTCCAGTGTACAGTATGATGGACAGAGACAGCCGTGGGGAGATATGATCAGTATCACTTATCTGGATGGGGTAAGACCAGTGTTGAAACTGGATCTGTCAGCAGATGCACAATATTCTTATGCAGGAACGGTATCTTCTGATGGAACTGTGAAAGAGCAAAAAATGGAAAAATAATAAGAGAAAGGAATGAACTTCATGAAAACACACACATATATTTTTAAACATTTATTTTTATTCTGTCTGCTGGCACTGGCAGTAGCTTTCGGTAATCCAACCGGGCATACGACCGTATCAGCAGCAAAGAAAGCATCTTACAAAATTATCAACAAAAAAGAAACGAGAAAGAAGAATAACAGAAAAGCAAAGTATCTGTATCAGCTTCCACAGTTAAAAGGAAAAAGTGCGGCTGTGAGAAAAATAAATGAATCCTTAGAAGAAGATTATAAAGCAACACTTGAGAGTAAGGAACAATTATTTGGATATTTAAGTGGTTCGTATAAATCGAAATATAAAGATGACTATTTTGATACCTATAAATGTAAAGTTACTTATAATCAGAACGGATACATTTGTTTTAAATTTACCAGTGAATGGTATGCGGGTGGAGTTTATAATGGTTGTGAATATGGTCTGACCTATCGACTGAAAGACGGAAAGAAAATGGAGATCCAGGATGTTCTTTCAGGAAGTGATTACAAAATAAAAAAGAAAATTGCCAGTACTTATGCAAAGAAAATCAGCAGTGCAGGATATAAACCAATCATGAGACAGGATTGTTCGGACTTTCAGTTTTATATCAAACCGGGAAAGAAAGTAGTGGTTTGCTTCGGACCATACCAGCCAATGGGCGGAAATGGTCATACATCTATTGAATTGAAAGGAAAGTTGAAATAAAACAGAGTATATTTCTTGGGGAAAATAGGAGAAGAATAATGATGAAAAGAAAGGGAAATTTGCTGATCACTATAGTAGCTGGAATGATTATATCTACATTAGTGGGAGCAACGGATGTTGCAGCAGAAAGTAAAGGCAGTATGAGCATTCCATCTGATGCAGTAGAGTATAGTGGAAATTATTATAAAGTTTATGAAGATGCTATAGGAACAAACTTGTATGGGGAAGATGCTTTTCGAGAAGCAGAAGCTTACTGTGAGCAAATGGGTGGTCATTTAGCAACCATTACAACACAAGAGGAAAATGATTTTATTTATGATTATATTGTTTCGCAAGGAGTTCGGTCTGCTTATTTTGGCTTTACTGATCAGGAAACGGAGGGAATATGGAAGTGGGTTACTGGTGAAACAGTAAATTATACAAATTGGTCAAATGGAGAACCGAATGCTGAAACATCGCAGGAAGATTATGCAATGTTTTACTGGAAATACACGACAGGAAAATGGAATGATGGAAATTTTGGTGGAAGTACAGTTAATGGCGGCAGAAATTTTATCTGTGAATGGGAGGATTCAAATTCTAATACACAATTTGTAAAAACAGTCAATATTGTAATATATGAAAATAAACAAAAACAAACGGATGAAGCCATAGAATATGGTCTGTCAGAGGGAACGGAAGTTCAAATTGATGGAAAGAGCTATATAAGTGAAAAAGAAGGCAATATTGCGTTTCAAAGTACAGATTACAAAAGTGCAGTGTTTTCAAAAAATGGATATTCTACGAGGACGATTTCGAAAGAACGACTGGAAAAATCGCAAAAAGTATATTTACAACAAACTTCAACAAAACCAGTGATAAATGCGGTCTGGATTGATGATGTTGATGTAATGAATGAGGAATATGAGATCAGTCCTACGGAGACAGAGCAGAAAATTTTAGAAGCGGAAATTGACTGGGGAAATAATCAGCCTGGAACGGTAGAACTTGTTCAAAAAGGAATAAGACAAAAATTTTCAGGGGATAGTTTACAACTGGTAATAAAAGATCGTTTTGATGTGACACAAAGTATATATTTACATGCTACAGATATGCAGGGAAATGTTACTATAAGAGAACTTAGATTTGTAGCGGAAAATAATGTTCCAGATTGTCTGGAAGGGTTAAAATTTTCATGGGAAAGTAAAATAGGACTGACATTGCCAGAAGAAATACCTTTTGTGGGAGGAAAAGATATTGGTGTGAAGCTTACCGATGCGTTTCTGCCAATTTCGGTAGTTGTAGAGGAGAATAAAGTTTATGCCACGATAGGCATTGATGTGCTGAGCTATACGAAATCTGATAAATATGCATCCAACTCTCAGACAAAGAGCAAGGCACACGTGTTGAAGCGTGAAACAAAAAATTTATTTGATAATATTAAAGATGCAGTTTCTTTGCAAGATACAAAGAAAACACTTAAAAAGTTGAAAAATATAAAATCTACATATGGAACGGCAATGAAATATCCACAGGGATCTTTTGGATTCTCCGCAGATTTTACAATTCTGGGTTATGTAGAAGGATATATAACAAAGGATAACAAATTAGAAATTTCTGGTGGAAAGGTGATTTTTAATCCTTCCGTTTCAAGTGATTGGTCAGGACAGTTTGCGATTGGTCCGGTTCCATGTTACTGGGAAGCACAAATAAAAGGTGAGGCAGAAGCAAGACTTCATGTTGCTGTACAACAGGAGAAAAATCTGACACCTTTTGGCGAAGCAGATGTAACAATTTCCGGAAGTGTTGGTGCAGGAGTTGGACTCAATAAAGTTGCAACGATTGGTGGTGGCGGAACATTGGCATTTAAACCATATGTTCAAATAAAAGCTGATCCATATTTTAGTATGACAACATCGGTCAATGCATATTTTAAGGCGAAACTTGGAATATTTGAATACAAGTATGATTTTCCATCTATCAAAGATTGGTTTGTAGAATATCCCAAGGCATCAACAAAAAATTATTCATCAAAAATGAAAAAAGGTTTTGATTATTATGATGTAGATAATTATGTTCTGCAAGATATAAGCTATCTCGATGATAAGTCTTATTTTATGGCAAATACTTCAAAGACAGAGAATAGAAAAAGTAAATCTCTTAAGCAGGAAACAACTTTTTTAAGTAATGTTTATCGAGAAGCAAAACCACAGGTTTCACGCTTTGGGGACGGAACAAAATTGGCAGTATGGATTGATGCAAACAATGCACTTATCAATGATTTATGCCTATACTATTCTTATTATGATGGAAGTCAATGGTCGGAGCCGGCTATTATTGCGCAAGACGGAACACCGGATTTTGAACCACAAGTACTGGTTCAAAATGATATTGCCTATATAGTATGGCAAAATGCAAAAAGAGAATTTGCAGAAACAGATACGCTAAATACGGTTTCAGAGGATATGGGAATTACAGTAGCGGCTTTTGATAAAACACAACAGACATTTGAGGTATACGATATAAGTAAGGGTGTTAAAGGGCTGCATATGATGCCTAAGATTTGTGGAGAAGCAGAAAAAATAGCGGTTGTATGGTTGGATAATAATGAAAATGACTGGTTTGGTTTAAATCAAAACAACATTATCTATAGCAGTGAGTTTGATGGGCATAATTGGAGTGAACCAAAAGCAATATATCAGGGATTGAATTCGATCAGCAGCTTTTCGGCAGGATATATTGATGGAGAACTGGCAGTTACTTATTGTGAAGATCAAGGTAATGATTTACAGGCACGTGATTCCAAAATTTATATAAATGCTGAAGAAATAGTGAGTGCAAGAGGTGGATCTGCACCTGTCATTTGCGAGAACAGCTTATACTGGTATCAGGATGGAACGCTGATGTATCGTGAAAATGCCTTTGATAGCAATAGCAAAAAAATCACTGAAAAAAATGTTGTAAAAACAGACGATTATCAAATTATAGATAATGGGGATAAGAGAGTTATTTTATATACAGCCTCTGATGGAATAAAAAAAGAGCTATATGGAATTTTTGAAGAAAATGCATCCAGTGCATGGGGAGAGCCAGTTGCGCTTACGGATAATGGAAAATATATCAATTCTTATAGTGCTGTCTGGGAAGGGGACAGTTTGGAAATCTTTATGGAAAGCCAGCTTGTAGGTGAAAACGATGATGATGAACCTTATGGAACGGCTGATTTGCTACAACTTCATATAGAACCTTATTGTAATGTGGTGTTAGAAGAAGTAGATATGGAGAATGAGAAAATTGCACCGCAATCTACTGTTGAAATAAGTTTAAAATTAAAAAACTGTGGAGAAAAAGCTGGAAAATTTATAGTAGATGTTGTAAACGAAGAAGGAACTGTAATTGACAGTATAGAATCGGACGATGTATTGCTTTCGGGTACAGAACAGGAAGTTAGGTATCCATATGTGGTAAAGGTCAATCAAATTGGAAAAAAATTATCGTTTGAAGTAAGAAAATCGGACGATGTGGAACAAGATTTTTCTGATAAAAAGAAAGATATTTATCTCACCTATTCAGATATCGGTCTGGAAAATACAGGGTGGGGAGAATCGGCAGATGGAGAAGAATATATTTATACATCAATTACAAATAATGGCTGTCAAACAGAAGAGCTGATCAGCCTTTCAATCTATAAAGATTCACCGCAAGGAGAATTGGTAAAAACGGAAAAAATTGATAAACTGGAACCGTTAGAAAGTAGGCAGATAATCGTTAATGTTCCATATGACGAGAAACAGGTGTATTACTTTGTGGCAGAGGAGCGAAGCGATGAAGAATCTGTAGCAAATAATATAGATTTTGTTGTACTTGATAAAACGGTGTTCACAAGGGAAAACAAAAAAGAAATTTATGATCTGAAGGCTTATAAAGAAAAGAAGGAGTATATCGTGGGGGATACTTTCGATATAAGAGATTTAAAAGTTATAGCGCTTTTTACAGATGGAACAACGGAAGACGTGACGAACAAAGCCAAGATTGACAGTGCGAGTATTGATATGACAAAGGTGGGAAGATACCTGTGTACTGTATCATATGGAGGTAAAAATGTTGAATTTGAAGTTACGGTGAAAAACGTAGAAAAGCCAGAAAACATAGAAAAGCAGGAAAGCATAAAAAAGACGATATCCAAATTGCAGATAAATGCGAAGAAAGGTAGTAAAAAAATTCAAATTACAACAATTAAAAGAGCCAAAGTGAAAATTCAACTTAATAAAAAGCTATTTAAGAAAGGGGGCAAAAAGGTCAGGACAGTCACTATCTCTGCAAATAAAAATAAGAAAGGAAAAATAACAGTCAGGTTGACAAAAAAGATACCAAAAAAGACGAGAATCAAAGTGACTGTTTCAAAAGCAGGATATAAAACAAAGAAAAAGACACGGAAGATCAAATGAAAATTAGGGAATTATATCGTAGATATTGTTAAAAACACAAAAGAATTTAACAGAGTACTATTAAAAATATGAAAGGAATGGACTATATATGAAAAAGAAAACACATATGTTCAGACATTTATTTTTATTCTGTCTGCTGGCGATGGCAGTAGCTTTCGCTAATCCAACCGGGCATACGACCGTATCAGCAGCAAAGAAAGCATCTTACAAAATTATCAACAAAAAAGAAACAAGGAAAAATAATAAGCTCACAGGAACTTATCTTTATCAGCTTCCACAGTTAAAAGGAAAAAGTGCGGCAGTGAAAAAGATAAATAGATCATTAAAAAAAGATTATAAGGCAACGCTTGCAAGTAAAAAGAGATTATTTCAATATTTAAAGGATTCGCCATATGCAGCAGATGAAGGGGAATATTATTGTATACATAAATGTAAAGTGACTTATAATCAAAATGGATATATTTGTTTTAAGTTTACTGGTGACTGGATGGCAGGCGGCGTTCATAATGGCTGGGAATATGGTCTGACTTATCGACTGAAAGATGGAAAGAAAATGGAGATTCAGGATGTTCTCTCCGGAAGTGACTATGAGATAAAACAGAAGATTGCCAGTACTTATGCAAAGAAAATTGCAAGTGCAGGATATGAACCGATTATGCGAAAAGATTGTTCGGACTTTCAGTTTTATATCAAACCGGGAAAGAAAGTAGTGGTTTGCTTCGGACCGTATCAGCCAATGGGTGGAAATGGACGCAGTTCCATTAAATTAAAAGGAAAGTTAAAGTAAAATAAATTTACGCAGCGGATGAAATAAAAACAGTTGACAAAATAGCCTTTTCTCGGTAATTTGGAGAAAAGGCTATTTAAATAATTCTGGAAAAAACAAAAGATATTGAAATAAAACTTTCTGAAATGGAAAAATAATTTTAAATTCTGCATATAGTATGTTATACTGGGAAAAAGGAGGAGCACGCGTATGGTTGAGAGAAAAGAATACCTTGATCAGCTTTGGGCATGGAAAGACGAACAGCAGATCAAGGTTGTGACTGGCATCAGGCGTTGCGGAAAGTCGGTACTTCTGGAACAGTATCAGCAGAGACTTTTAGCAGAAGGTGTCACACCAGAACAGATTATTTCTGTCAATTTTGAAGATCTGGATTATGAGCCATTGAAAGATTATATGGAATTGTATCGCTACATTAAAGAACGATTATGTACCGATAAGATGACCTATATTTTTTTGGACGAAGTTCAGAATGTTCCCTCGTTTGAGAAGGTGGTTGACAGTCTTTATATCAAAGATTATGTGGATGTTTATATCACAGGATCGAACGCATATATGTTGTCGAGTGAACTTGCGACACTTTTGTCAGGGCGGTATGTGGAAATATCAATGTTGCCACTTTCCTTTCGAGAATACATCACGGTAACGGGAATGCAAAGAGAGGAAGCTTTTGCAGAATTTATGAAAACGGGAGGACTTCCCTATGTTGCTGTGATGAACCGTACAGATCAGAAAGTAGACCAGTATCTGGAAGGAATCTACAATACGGTTATTGTGAAAGATATTGAGGAGCGGCAGACAAGAAAAGAAAAAGACAGCGGAAAACGAAAAATTACAGATATTGCATTACTGAAGACAATTGCACGATATCTGTCAAGCGTGATCGGAAGTCCGGTATCTATGAAAAGTATAACAAATTATCTGATTTCGTCCGGAAGAAAAGTTTCACAGAATACAGTCAGCGATTATGTGGAAGCTCTGACGGAGTCCTTCATTTTCTATTCGGTGGAGAGGTTTGATATTGTTGGAAAACAACTTTTAAAGGTCAATAATAAACTTTACATGGTAGATATGGGACTTAGAAATCACATTCTTCCAAGGAAACGTTATGATCTTGGATTTACGATGGAAAATATTGTTTATCTTGAATTAAAGAGAAGGGGCTATAAAATCAATATTGGAAAATTTGGTTCTGCAGAAGTAGATTTTGTAACACAGAAAGAAGGTGTGCTCACCTATTATCAGGTGACTGCTGATATGACTGCGGAAGAAACATTTGAAAGAGAGATGAGACCATTACGGAGTATACGGGACAATTATGAGAAGATTGTTTTAACGTTAGAGCGATTTTCACTGGGAAATTATGATGGCATAAAAGTTGTGAATGTAATCGACTGGCTTTTAGAGTGAAAAAAGTCTTTATTTACGAAAGGAAAGGTGAGTCTATGAAAAAAGCAACCGCAAAGTTACTGTTATTTTTCTTTTGCATGAGTTTTCTTATGGTGATTCCGGGGAAGGCGAATGCAGCAGAAAGCATTTCGATCAACATCCCGGTAAAATATGGTCAGACGGAAGGACGAAAAATCTTTGACATGATCAACGAGATGAGAACGGACAGATTTGATGCATGGTATTGGAATCCAGACAATGAAACAAAAACGGTATATAGTGACCTGAATGAACTTGTGTATGATTATGATCTGGAGAGAATTGCAACGAAGCGTGCAGCGGAACTTGCATTATTGTTTGATCATGAAAGACCGAACGGTGAAAGTTGGTTCAGTATTTATGCGGAAGAAGGTATCACTTATCGTGCAGCCGGAGAGAACATTGCAATGGGACAGCATACAGCAGAAGCAGCAAATGCGGCATGGCGTGAAGATGGCGAGCTGTATGACGGACAGGGGCATCGAAGGAGTATGCTGAATCCTAAGTTTAATTGTGTTGGAATAGGGCATGTTTACCTGGATGGCTGTCATTACTGGGTAGAAGAATTTGCAGACAGAACTTCTGTTAATACCACGGAAACAAAGGCAAATGACAGTGAGCAGGTCATGAGCCTTTCGGTGCCGAAAAGCAAGGTTACGGGTCTTGAAGTAGCGTTTGACAAAACTTCCTATATTCTCCGAACCGGAGAATCAGCAGAAGTAAATTTTACGACTAAGGTTACTGCTTTTGGAAGAAGTGGAACTGTGACAGATATGCCGGACATTTCTGTGGATGATCCTTCGATCGCCACTTATAGTAATAGGAAAATTTCGGGAGTAGCAGAAGGAACCACGACATTAACGGCATCTCTGTACGGACTGACAGCAACAGATCTGCCAACTATAAATGTGCATGAATGTGACAAGTGCTGGAACCAGGGAGAGATCACAACAGAACCGAACTGCATAAAAGAAGGCGAAAAAACATTTACCTGCACGATCTGCGGCAATACAAAAACAGAAAAAGTGAATAAAACCGACCATTTGCACACGGAAATCCGCAATAAAAAAGAGCCTACCTGCAAGGATCAGGGCTATAGTGGAGATACCTATTGTAAAGATTGCAAAGTGAATGTTTCCACCGGCCATGTAATTCCACGAACAGAGAATCATAGCTGGGATGCCGGAGTGATCACAACAGAGCCGACCTGTACAGAGGAAGGTGAAAAAAAACTTACATGCAGTATCTGCGGCAATACAAAAATGGAAAAAATGCGTGCAACAGGCCATCAGCATACGGAAATCCGCGATCAGAAGAATCCTACCTGCAAGGAAGCAGGCTATAGTGGAGATACTTATTGCACAGATTGTAAAAAGAAAATTTCATCCGGTAAGGCGATTGCCAAAACAGAAGATCATAGCTGGAACCAGGGAGAGATCACAAAAGAAGCAACCTGTAAAGAGGGAGGTGAAAAAACATTTACATGCAGTATCTGCGGCAATACAAAAACGGAAAAAGTGAGCAAAACGGATCATCAGCATACGGAAATCCGCGATCAGAAGAATCCTACCTGCAAGGAAGCAGGCT
>CAJMMS010000013.1 GCA_905214675.1 uncultured bacterium | reverse complement strand
GATTGTTTTGCAGTGAACGGCGTCCTGTTTCCGTATATCAATTTCTCGACAAATTTTTAGTTAGGGTACAAAAATGAAGAAAGCACCCCGCCGGTGCCTTCTTCAAAGGAAAGAGAAAAATTAAAATATTTTGAGGGAGTACTACGCAACGTGTGGGTGTTGCGTAGTGTGAGTTATGAAATATATTAGCTCTTCGCTAATACAGTTACAGTATAGAATAGAAATGTGTTGAAAGTATGTCTTAAATATTAATAAAAAATGAAAAGAAGAAAAAAAGAAAAACCCCTTTTCAAGCGGAAAACCGTTGTATATAATGATTACAGTGCAACGCGCGGAATTTTCGTGTGATTTGCGAACGGGGTATTTTTGAATCAAATAAAGAAGAGGGAAAATCTGCATATTGCAGAGGGTGGATACAGTCAGGTACCTGTGAGAAACTGCCGGATATCAGAAAGCAGTTTCCAGGGCGAAAGGAGAGAATGAGCAGAATGAATTCAACGGATATTGGAATAGATCTTGGTACTGCAAGTATACTGGTTTATGTAAAAGGAAAAGGTGTGGTATTGAAGGAACCATCAGTAGTGGCATTTGATCGTGACACGAATAAGATCAAGGCGATTGGAGAGGAAGCCCGCCTGATGCTGGGACGTACACCGGGAAATGTGGTTGCGATCCGCCCATTGCGAAAAGGGGTTATTTCCGATTATACGGTTACGGAGCAGATGCTTAAATATTTTATACAAAAAGCCATTGGAAGAATGTCTTTTCGCAAGCCACGTATCAGTGTCTGTGTGCCAAGCAGCATTACAGAAGTAGAAAAAAAGGCAGTGGAAGATGCGACATATCAGGCTGGCGCAAGAGAAGTTTCCATTATAGAAGAACCAATCGCAGCGGCAATTGGAGCAGGTATAGATATTTCCAGACCATGTGGAAATATGATCGTGGACATCGGAGGCGGAACCTGTGATGTAGCAGTGATTTCGCTGGATGGTATTGTGGTCAGTACTTCGATTAAAGTGGCAGGAGATGATTTTGACGAAGCAATTATCCGCTATGTAAGAAAAAAACACAATCTTCTGATCGGAGAACGTACGGCAGAAGATATCAAAATCAATATAGGAACAGCGATTGAACGCCCGGATCAGAAGGTGATGGAAGTAAGAGGAAGAGATCTTGTAACAGGACTTCCGAAAACGGTACGTGTAACATCTGAGGAAACAAGGGATGCATTAAAGGAGGCAACCTCTCAGATCATTGAGGCGGTACATGGTGTGCTGGAACGCACACCACCAGAACTGGCGGCAGATGTGGTTGACAGGGGAATCGTGCTGACAGGTGGCGGATCTTTGCTTGGCGGACTGGAAGAACTGATTGAAGAAAAAACAGGGATCAATACGGTAACCGCAGAAGATCCGATGACAGCCGTGGCGATCGGAACAGGAAAATTTGTAGAACTGACGGCTGGAAACGGAAGGCTGATAGAATAAGGGGATTTGAACAAAGATACATGGATACAATAAAAGGATATATTGATCATTTGATCTTTCGGAACAGTGAGAACGGATATACCGTGATGGTAGTCAATCATGAAGGAGAAGAACTGACCTGTGTTGGTTCTTTTCCAGTCATAACGGAAGGAGAAATGATCGAGGCAAGTGGGCGTTATACAGAACATGCCACTTATGGAAAACAGTTTCAGATTCAGAAACTGGAAGTGAAAGATCCGGAAGATACGGCAGCAATCGAACGTTATCTGGGTTCCGGTGCAATCAAAGGAATTGGAATCGCACTGGCGGCCAGGATTGTGCGGCGATTCAAGGAAGATACGTTCCGTATCATGGAGGAAGAACCAGAACGGCTTGCAGAGATCAAAGGAATCAGTGAACGTAAAGCAATGGAGATTTCAGAACAGGTGTCAGAGAAAAGAGATATGCGAAAGGCTATGATCTTTCTTCAGAAGTATGGGATTTCCAATACTTTAGGGGCGCGCATTTACAAACAGTATGGAGCACGTATGTATGCGGTGATCGAGAGCAATCCATATCAGATGGCAGAGGATATCCAGGGAGTAGGATTTCAGATTGCGGATGAGATTGCGGCAAAGGTTGGGATCCATACAGATTCTGATTTTCGTGTAAGAAGCGGCATTTTATATGTGCTGACACAGATTTCGATGGAAGGGCATGTGTATCTGCCGCAGGAAGAATTGATCCAGAGGACATCCGGGATTCTTGGCGTTAGTTCTGAGCTGGTACAGAAGCATATCATGGATCTTGCAGTAGACCGGAAACTGATGTTGAAGGAAAATCAGGATGGTGTCTGTGTATATAGCATAAGTGCTTATTACACAGAACTGAATACGGCAAAAATGCTGCACGATCTCAATATTTCCTGTGAGACAGACGAAAAAAGGGTTAAAAAGAAAATAGAAAAACTGGCAAAAACATCCGGTTATGAACTGGATGAACTACAAAAAGAAGCAATCGTTACGGCTGCAGGTCATGGCTTGCTGATCCTGACCGGAGGACCGGGAACCGGAAAGACCACAACCATCAATGCAATGATTGATTATTTTGAATCGGAGGGTATGGAGGTACGGTTGGCTGCACCGACTGGCCGGGCTGCAAAACGCATGAAAGAAGCGACAGGCTGTGAAGCACAGACCATCCATCGACTGCTGGAAATTTCTGGTGGAAGCGATGAGGAAGATATACCAAAGCAGTTTGACCGGAACGAGCAGAATCCTCTGGAAGCAGATGTTGTGATCGTAGATGAGATGTCCATGGTAGATATTTATCTGATGCATGCACTGTTATCAGCAGTTACGGTGGGGACACGGCTGATTCTGGTCGGTGACAGAGATCAGCTTCCATCGGTTGGACCTGGCAGTGTATTGAAAGATATTATGGAATCAGAGTGCTTTCCGGTCGTATGTCTGACACGTATTTTCAGGCAGGAGGGTGGAAGTGATATTGTCATAAATGCGCATAAGATCAATGCTGGAGAGCACATTGCGCTGGATAATAAAAGTCGTGATTTTTTCTTTTTGAAAAGAGAAGATGCAAATGTGATCATCAGCGTTGTCCTGACACTGATACAGAAAAAACTGCCGCGTTACGTGGAGGCAGATCCATATGATATCCAGGTTCTGACACCGATGCGGAAAGGGCTGCTTGGTGTTGAAAGACTGAATACCATTCTTCAGGAGTATTTGAACCCGCCTTCCCCGGATAAAAAGGAACGTGACACCGGAAGAATGAAGTTCCGTGAAGGTGATAAAGTAATGCAGATTAAAAATAATTACCAGATGGAATGGGAAGTACGGGGAAAATACGGTATACCAGTGGATAAAGGGTGCGGTATTTTTAATGGTGACATGGGAATTGTGCGTGAGATCAATACATATGCAGAAATGGTCACCGTAGAATTTGATGAAAGACGCTTCGTTGAATATTCTTTCAAACAACTGGAGGAACTGGAACTTGCTTATGCACTTACGGTTCACAAATCACAGGGAAGCGAATATCCGGCAGTCATTCTGCCGCTGTTGAATGGCCCGCGCATGCTGATGAACCGCAATCTGCTCTATACAGCAGTAACAAGGGCAAAATCCTGTGTGACGGTAGTAGGAAGCCCTTATGCATTTAATCAGATGATGGATAATAAATATGAACAGATGCGCTATACATCCCTGAGATGGCGCATCTGTGAACTGGAATCATGATTTACTTTCTTGAGGAGCTTAGCGAGCTTCTCTATCCAAGACGCTGCCCGATCTGCCAGGAAATACTGACAAAACGGGCAGAAAAAATCTGTTCTGTCTGTCGAAAAAAAGTAGTACCGCTCGGGGAGCCAATCTGTAAAATATGTGGAAAGCCTGTTTGGGATGCACGGCAGGAAAGTTGTCCTGACTGTGCTGGAAATAAGCATTTTTTTACAAAAGGCAGGGCTGCTTTTCTATATGAAAAAGAAATCAGACAATCTGTTTATCGATTTAAATTCCAGAATAAAAGAGAATATGGAGATTTTTACAGCTCGGAACTGGTCCGGCTTTATGGAAGGGAAATTCTTACATGGAAACCGGATGTGATCATTCCTGTTCCGATGTATAAGAAAAAACAGCGCCAGAGAGGATATAACCAGGCAGAAACACTGGCAAAGGAGATAGGAAAGAAACTTTCACTGCCGGTTGATGCCAAATATCTCAAACGTGTAAGACCAACAATACCGCAAAAAGAGCTTGGTAAAAAAGAAAGAGAAATAAATCTCAAAAATGCTTTTAAAACTTCAGAGAATGCGGTAAAATTAGAAAAAGTCCTTCTGATTGATGATATTTACACAACCGGGGTGACGATGGATGAAGCGGCAAAAGCACTGCTTCGATCTGGCGTCAAAGAGGTACGTTTTCTGGTGCTCTGTACAGGGAAAACAGATTAAAGACATGGACTTTTCAGCAGAGGGATTTTATGGTATACTGAGAGAAAAGGGGCAATTATGTTAAATCAGAAAAAAATCAGGACGATGTCAAAGACAGCGATGTTTGAAAGACATTATGGGGAGGAACTGCGAAAGGCAAAAGAATATTATCGCAGTGATTACATATGGATAGAGATGTTTCAGAATATTTTACGCATTACTCTTGCATATCTGGCAGGGCTGCTGTTATGGGCAGGATACCATCTTGACAGGATCATTGAAAAATTCAATACTATGCAGATCCGTGGTATGCTGACAGGGATTGTGGTTTTATATATTCTGTTTTTGCTGCTTACTTCGGTGATTACTTATATGATGGCAATGAGGCGTTATTTTCATGGTCAGAAGCTGCTTCAGCGTTATCAGGTATTGCTTGAGAGACTGGAAGATGAGGAAGATATAGAAATATTGGAAGTGACAGATATCAGGAGGAAAAAGTGAACGGAATTTATAAGCTGAAAAGAACGTTTGAGACATATTACAGAGATTATGGAACATATATGGAGGCGATAGTCAAATTTCTGACGGCGCTGGTTCTGTTTTTACAGATCAATGGACGGATTGGGAAGAGCAGTCCGCTTGGTAATATTTTCGTAGAACTGATACTTGCACTGATTTGTGCAGTTCTTCCGCCAAATGCCATGCTTGTATTTGCAGTGCTGACCATACTGGCGCAGTTTGCATCCGTATCACTGGCAGCACTTGCAGTCGGAGGAGGAGTTCTGTTGATCGTGGTCCTTCTTTATTTTGCATTTTCAAGAGGTGAGGCATGGTCATTGCTTCTTACATTGATAGGGCTTTGCTTTCACATGCCGTGTATCGTTCCGGTGGCATTCGGGCTGAAGGGTACGCCGCTTTCCGCAGCAGGGATTGCAGCAGGGACTGTGATCTATTATGTGATTTCAGCAGTGGTGAATGGTGGGCAGACGCAGGTACAGCTTGCCATGGCACAGAGCAGTGAAGAAAGCATCGTTGAAGAAGTGCAGCATCTGTTAAAGGCGATTTTACAGGAGCAGGAAATGATCCTGATGCTGATCGTTCTGCTGGCAGTTTTTGCGATTGTATTTTTTGTAAGAAGAATGGCAATGAAACATGCCTGGAAGGTGGCGATTGCGTGTGGTACGTTGATTTATCTGGTACTGATGCTCGCTGGTTATCTGATGCTGGAACTGGAGACGGGTTTTCTGTGGATTCTTGCCGGTACGGTTTTATCCATTCTGATTTCTGTTTTGCTGGAACAGTTCTTTTTTGCGCTGGATTACAGGCATGTGGAAAAGCTTCAGTTTGAGGACCGGGATTATTACTATTATGTTCAGGCGATACCGAAAAAGAATACCAGAAATGAAACCGGAAAAATAGATAAGAAAGGACGTGAATACCATGACGGGCATGAAACAATTCATTCATAGTTATCTGTCCAGCCTTACCTTTAATTATTCGGATGTACTGGAAATTATCATATTATCGTTTGTTGTATATTATATCATGCGATGGATACGTAATACAAGAGCGTGGACGCTGATGAAAGGGATTCTGGTGATGGTGGTCTTTGTTTTTATAGCAACCATCCTGCATCTGGATTCGATCCTGTTTCTGTTCAGCCGGGGAATCAATGCAATCCTGGTTGCGGTAGCGGTTATTTTTCAGCCGGAGCTTCGGCGGGCACTGGAACAGCTTGGTGAGAAAAAGTTCCTTTCATCACTGGTTCCGTTTGACATGGAGCGGGATGCCGAAGAGCGTTTCAGTGACAAGACGGTGAATGAACTGATCAAAGGTTCGTTCGAAATGGGAAAAGCCAGGACAGGAGCACTGATCGTAATTGAGAAAAATACCAGGCTTACAGAATATATCCGTACCGGGATCGAGCTGGACTCGCTTGTAACAAGCCAGCTTCTGCTGAATATTTTCGAACATAATACACCACTGCATGATGGTGCGATCATCGTAAGAGGCAACCGTATTATTTCTGCAACCTGTTATCTTCCTCTTTCGGATAATATGGAACTGAGCAAAGAACTTGGTACGCGTCACAGAGCCGGTGTCGGCATCAGTGAAGTGACCGATTCCCTGACGATCATTGTATCAGAAGAGACAGGAAAGGTTTCCGTTGCGCAGAAAGGTGTACTGACGCGTGGAGTAACACCGGAAGAATTAAGAGAGCAGCTTGTAATTCTTCAGGATAAAAATACAGGCACAAAGAAATTCAAATTCTGGAAAGGAAAAGGCAAGAATGAGGAAACTATCGACCAGGGTGAAAAACATACTGACCAGTAATCTGGGACTGAAAATACTGGCTGTGCTGGTTGCCTGCGTGATCTGGGTTTTTGTAGTAAACGTAGACGATCCGGAAAAGACGCAGTCCTTTTCAGATGTGAAAGTAGAGATCCGCAACAGCGATTGCTTTGGTGTGGATAAGACATTCAGCGTTCAGGAAGATACGGACAAAGTCAGAGTCTGGATCAAAGCCAGAGAATCTGTACTGAACCGTCTGCAGTCCAAAGATTTCAAAGTTGTTGCAGATATGCGGAACGTCACACTGGGAAATGCAGTTCCATATACACTGGAATGTACGAACAGCGCGATCACAAAAGCGAACTGGGAATGTGAACCGGCATCCATGAAGATTAAGATTGAAAATGTGGTACAGGAATCATTTGGTGTGGAAGTCGATACCACAGGAGATCCGCAGGAAGGTTACGATGTAGGAGCAACCAGCATTGAGGAGGGTGATACGATCAATATTGCCGGAGCAGAATCCCTGGTTAATATTATCCATAAGGTTAGTATGTCTGTGAGTGTCAACGGGATTTCTTCTGACAAGACAGTAAAAGGAAATATTGTGGTCACAGATAAAAATGGAACAGATTTTACGCAAAGCCAGATGGATAAACTGGTGTTTACTACAAGCAGCGGAGATCTGATCAAAGACGGTATCCTGAATGCCAGAATTAACCTCTGGAAAGTTCAGCAGAATGTAAAAGTGAAGGTGGGAACGTATGGAACACCGGCACCGGGGTATCGGGTTTCAGAAGTAAAAGTTACGCCGGAAACCATCAGTATTTCAGGGGAAGAAGAGACTTTGAATGAACTAAACGGAGAACTTTCTCTGTCAGATATGATATCTGTGGATGGAGTTTCAGAAAGCTTTGCTTCGGATAATATCAATCTTGCAGATTATCTGAAAGAAAATTATAAAGATAAACTGAAATTGAAAAGTGGTACTGCTTCAACCGTGTCTGTACGAGTTATTATGGAAAAAATGGGTACGAAGAAAATTGATATTCCACTGTCAGCTATTACTATAAAAGGCAGGCCGACAGATCTGGATATGGTATTGACACCAGCAGATAAGATTACCATTGAAGTTGCAGCGGTTGATGAATCTTCGCTTGCAGACATCAGTCAAAGTGATATCAAAGCAGTTCTGGATCTGACGGCTTATCAGAAAGCAGGCAGACATGAAGTTCCGGTTGATATTACATTGCCGGATGGATATGAACTGACAGCGGAAGTGAAGATCGTGGTTAATCTTACAAGGAAACAACTGACAACAGGTGGAAATACTGTGATCACAGCGGATGAAGAAGAATAAGGTTTCATAAAAGTGTGCGAAAAGAACCGCAGAATGCGGTGACAGGAGGAGAAGTATGGTAAGTCAGCAGGTAAAAGTAAAAAATCCTTCCGGACTTCATTTAAGACCGGCGGGTGTGCTTTGCAGTACAGCATTGCAGTTTAAGTGCCGTGTGAAATTTACATTCCGGGAAGCAACGGTAAATGCAAAGAGTGTGCTCAGTGTATTGGGAGCCTGTGTGAAAGAAGGCGATGAGATTACATTCATATGTGAAGGAGAGGATGAAGAGCAGGCACTTACTACCATGGTGAAGGCGGTAGAAGATGGGCTTGGCGAAGGAGTATAACACAGTAATCCGGGGCATTGCCCCGGATGCAAAAAAAGCAGGTATAAAAACCTGCTTTTTTTGTACTATTTACCGGTATTGAAGTACAGTGGATCGGTCGGGTCGTAGTTCTGGGAAGTCGGTATTTTGATTCCCTTTGGTTTTCCAAGAGGTCCAGGGTTTGGAGAATCGTAAACGATTACGGTAGAACCGGTTGGAACATTGTTGTACAGCCAGTAAGCATCGCTTATGCTCAGACGGATACAGCCTTCGGAAGCCTGATTGCCAAGCATGTTGTATTTATATGCCGGAAGATTTTTACGTCCCAGTTCTGGCTGTGGAATGGAGTGGAACAGAATATCACTTGTGATATGAGAACAGTAATATCCGTAGGTCGGACCATTCAGCGTATGAGTATACAGTTTATCCATGATGGAGAAAGTACCGGTCGGTGTTGCGTTGTTGACACCGGTCGAACAGATCATGGCACGTACCGGGACGCCGCCTTTGTATACTGTGACAACGTTCTGCTGACGGTTGACTTTGACGGTCCAGCTTCCTTCCAGATCACGGTTCGATACACCGCTGCTTGAGAAAGTATAAGTTTTTCCGTCGATGCTCTTTGTTCCTTTTACCATTGCTCCGTTTGAAGGATTCAGATAATAGTACTTACCATTGTAACACAGCCATCCGGTATGCATGGCACCGTAATCATTGAAGAAATAGGTGTTTTTACCAATCTTTTTCCAGCCACGGGTGATCTCGCCTTTGGAATTTGCATAATATTTGCGGCTGCCATAAACAGTCCAGCCATTCCCCAGTGCTCCGTCAGAACCGAAAACATAAATTTTGTTTTTAAGCTGATGAACGCCAGTATAGCGGGCACCGATATCATTTCCGGTCAGTGTTCCATAATATTTCTTGCCGTTTACCTTGAACCATCCGGTCTGAAGAGAACCATCGCTTCCGAGCCGGCATTTTTTGCCGTTTTTTTTGACCCATTTGTTGGCGTAACGGGCACCGGTTTTCTTATTTAAATAGTACCATTTTTTCTTGTACTTTTTCCATCCGGTCTGTAAAGTACCGTCACTGTTTACATAGTAGGTTTTCTTTCCGGATGTTACCCAGCCTTTTTTTGCAAGAACGCCATTTTTCTTTGTGAAATAAAGTTTACCGTTGTAAGTGACTTTTCCGACAATCATAGCACCGTCGCTGCCAAAGAAATAAACTTTTCCATTGTATTTCTGACGGCCGGTTTTGGCGATTCCGGAATTATCGGTCAGATATTTTTTGCCGTTCAGTTTATGCAGGCCTTTTCCAAGAGACTGGCCATCCTCGCCGAAACAGTAAACCTTACCGTTCATGGAAAGCGTCTTTCCGGTAAAGAGCTGATAATTTGATCCTGCATAATACCAGACAGTCCGTTTTGCTGTTTTTACCGAGAACAATCCGGTTTTGACCGTTCCGTCAGCAGAAAAATAATAAAGTTTTTTTGAGATTGTCATAACACCACCGGATGCTGGTTTGAAAAGATAACCATCTGCATCGAAGTAGTAAACTTTACCGTCAATCGTGCAGAACCTGGTTGCTTTTTTACCGTCCGGTGTGACATAGAAGCTGCCACTGGCATCAGAACTCCAGCCGTTGGCAGTCTGTCCGGTTGAATCTGCAGGTTCGTCTGCGTGAACAACAGCGGGCATGGAAATCATCAGGCTGGTGGCTAATACAGTTACAGACAATAATTTCTTGAAATGCATATGCTCCTCCATTCTGTATTCAAGCCGAACGCACGTGAAACTTGGCACGCGAGAACGGTTATCAAAAGTTACTCGAATCATTTCTATAGTAGTCTACTATAAAAACCTGGCGAATGCAATCATCTTAAAGAAAAAATTAAATAAAATTTAAGAAATATTAACGGAGTGTTAAAGGATTGACAGTTGTATTTTTTTAGAGTACTATGTAAGGTAACTTATACTGTGGCACAAAACAGGAAACAGGATGTAAAAGAGCGACAGGAGGAGAAAAGAAAATGCGAAAATTTTTGAAAAGCCTGGCAGTTGCAGCAATGTTTGGAATAGCTTTTCTGACAGGGGTTACCGCACACGCAGCAGATGGAAATGTTGTGCTGGTCTTAGATCCGGGGCATGATTCTCATGATGCCGGAGCACGCCGTACCTGGAATGGTATTACTTATGCAGAGGAGACCATTACGTTGAAGATGGCACAGTACTGCAAAGAAGAACTGGACAAATATTCGGGTATCAGTGTTTATCTGACAAGAACGACAAATGCAGTTGATATGGACCGTTATGACCGGGTGAAGGTTGCAAAAGATCTGGGAGCTGACGCACTGGTAAGTTTACATATCAATTCGACCGGAAATTATCAGGACAGCATTTCCGGAGCACTTGCTTATGTGCCAACGTATTCCAATCGTGCAGCTTATGCCAATGAAGCAAGAGCACTTGCGCAGGATATTGTAGAAAATCTTTCTACTGTTGGAATGAAAAACCTGGGTTATTTAAAAAATGAAGAACTGGGAATCATATATTATGGAAAGCAGTGGAAGATTCCGACCATGATCATTGAGCACGGATTTGTCAATAATCCTTCTGATTGCCGGAAATATTATGGAAGTAATGCAAAGATCCGGGCGGTAGCAGTGGCAGATGCAAGGGCAATCGCCAAGCATTACGGGCTGAACCGCAAAGCGGGATGGCAGCAGAGCGGCAATAATATGATCTATCTGGATGAAAATGGTAAGATGGTAACCGGATGGCTGACAGATGCGGGAAAACAGTATTATCTGGATGAAAATGGACATAAGGTATCCGGATTTGTGAAGATCAACGGAAAGAAATATTATTTTAACAGCGATGGAACGGCATTTAAGGGACTTCTCAGAATTGGAAGCGATCTGTATTCTGTAAAGAATGGCGGTGAGGTGCGTACCGGCTGGTGCAAAGCAGGCAGCAGACAGTATTACGCAACGAAGTCAGGAAAATTAAGAAAAGGATTCCAGACCTATAAAAAGCAGAAATATTATTTCAGTCCGGAGACAGGTGTTGCGCTGAAAGGGATGCAGCAGATTGGAAAGCGTTTCTATTACTTTGATGCCAAAGGCCGTATGCAGACTGGATGGGTCCAGATCGGAAAAGCAGAATATTATTTCAAAAAATCTACTGGTGTACGGAAAACAGGATGGTTTAAATATCGTGGAAAATATTATTATCTGAATCCTCAGACTGGTATAAAGATGAAGAATCGCTGGGTATGCTATCAGAATCAGTATTACTATGTGGACAGAAAAGGTGCAAGACTTCAGAATACAAAGAAAGTGATCGGTGGTGTCACTTACAAATTCGAAAGAAATGGTGTATGCAAAAAGAAAACAAAGACGGAAAATAAAAAACAGGCTTTGCAGGATTCCATGCAGGAAACTACAGCAGAAACCGTGAAGGAAACTGCGACAGAAACAGAACAGAAATAAAGTATCAGGAAATTTGGAGGAAAGATATATGAAGAAGATATTGGTAACCGGATGCAATGGACAGCTTGGACGCGAGATTAACCGCATTTACCAGGGCAGCAGCGAATATGAGATTTTTAATACCGATGTGGCATGTGATCATGCGACAAAACTGGATATCACGAACATTGATCAGGTACTTGAACTGGCACGGGAAGTAAAACCATATGCGATCATCAACTGTGCAGCCCATACGGGTGTGGACGCATGTGAGACAGATCAGGACAATGCATACCGTATCAATGCCATCGGACCTAGAAATTTAAGTATTGCAGCAACGGAAACAGGAGCAAAAATAGTGCATATTTCTACAGATTATGTGTTTGCAGGGAATGCAAAAAAGCCGTATGTTGAGTTTGACAGACCAGATCCACAGGGCATGTATGGAGCAACCAAACTGGCAGGAGAACAGTTTGTACAGCAGTTTGCAAAAGATTTCTTTATCATCCGTACCGCATGGCTGTATGGTGATGGAAAGAATTTTGTTAAGACCATGCTGCGCCTTTCTGAGACAAATGATGAAGTAAGGGTGGTAGGAGATCAGTTCGGAACACCTACGAGTACTGCAGAACTGGCAAAAGCGATTCGCGTATTGCTTCCTACAGAGAACTATGGACTGTTCCATGGAACCTGTGAAGGTTCCTGCAACTGGGCTGATTTCGCAAAGGAGATCTTCAGACTGGCGGGCAAAGATACAAAAGTGAAAGATATTACAACAGCAGAATATCCGACACCGGCAGTACGTCCGGCTTATTCTGTTCTGGAAAATTATATGTTTAAACTGACAACGGATTTCCAGTTTGCACAGTGGCAGGATGCGGCAGCAGAATATGTAAAAGGTATGGGATTATAATTTATAATATAAAGGAGAAACCGATTTGATGGCAATAAAAGGTCTGAAAATTCTGTTGTGGTTTCTGGCTGTTCCTTACGGTATTGGCAATTTGCCGGCTTTTCAGAAGAAAAACGGAAAACAAAAAACAGCAGATGCGCTGATCAGTGGATACGCTGGTATGTTTACACTGTTTGAACTTCTGGCACTGCCGCTTATTTTTGGCAGACAGACATTTTCATTTTTGAAAGTGCTGTATGGCATGCTGTGTCTGGTACTGGCGGCTGCAGGATGGTGGTCTTTCTGGAAGAAAAAGGAAAAGAAGTCTGGAAACAGAAATTTTGTTTCGGAAATCCCGCCTGCCATGTGGGCAGCAATGTTTCTGATCGCAGTACAGATGGGAGCCTATGTATTTGGAATGGCGACAGATCTGGATGATTCGTTTTATGTAGCGACAGCTACAACAACGATGGAAACAAATGGAATGTTTACGTATGGTGCCTATACCGGAAAACTGTCAGAAGTGTTGCCTTCCCGTTATGTGCTGTCACCATTTCCGATTCTGCTTGCTTTTTACAGCGAAGCGGTTTCTATGCATGCGGCAGTTGTGGCACATACGGTCGAACCGGTGTTTTTTTTGCTGGTATCATATCTGGTTTATGTCCGGATTGCGGAAAAATTGTTTCCGGATGACCGGAAAGGGGCAGCGTTGTTTTTATTATTTGTCGCATGGATACAGATGTTTTCCTACTATTCAGTTTATACCCAGGGAACGTTTATGACGATCCGCATCTGGCAGGGAAAGGCAGTTCTGGCATCGTTTCTGTTGCCGGGGATCTTTTATCAGTCAAAATGCTGCATGGAAGCGAAAACAGAAAAAGGAGACTGGATACGCCTTGTTGCACTGATGCTGGCATCCTGTCTGGTTTCCAGTATGGGAATCATGCTTGCACCGGTGATGCTTGGGCTGATGACAGTGTTGTTCTGCCTTAGAGAAAGAAAATGGAAAACCATGGGAAAGGCAGTACTTTGCTGTATTCCAAATCTGTTGTGTGCGGTGGCGTACCTGATGGTAAGATGAAAGAAAGGTAAAAAAGAACGATGAAAACGGCGTTTTGGACTGCACTGGAAAGAGGTCAGTGGTATATCGGAGAAGGCTGGCATTACCTTTTATTTCTGGCAGCGCTTCTTTTCCTGCTCTGGAATCGGAAAGAAAAACAGAATCGCAGATGGCTGGCAGGATATTGCATATTATTTTTGCTTGTATATATCTGCCCGGTTACAGCGAAAGTGATCATGAAATATTGTGTGGGAGATCTTGTTTACTGGAGAATGTTCTGGCTGCTTCCGGCATCCGTTGTGATCGCTTATATGGCTGTGCGGATCTGTAAGATGGGAAAAAGCAGGATGCTTCAGACGATTGCCGTGCTTGGTATGCTGGCTTTGATTGCTTTAACCGGGAAAAATCCATATCTTGGGAAGGACGTTCCTTATCAGAAGGCAGTAAATATGCAGAAACTTCCTGCGGATGTATGTCAGATCTGTGATCAGATAGCTGGAAGCCGCGAAGAGCAGGAAAAGGCGGTTGCAGTGATGCCAGATGAGCTGATCGGTTACGTCAGACAGTATGATGCATCGATCGAACTGGTGTATGGGCGGCGCTCAAAGCTGAGAAAGAGAAGAAAGAAAATCCACCGGCAGATGAATCGTGAGAATCCGAATTTCCGCAGGCTGATCCGGATGCTTCGCAGATCCGGAGTGAATTATCTGGTGTATCTTGCAGATGAAGAGCAGGATCAGCAGATAGAAAGTCTGGGATTTACACAGGTTGGAAAAGCAGGTGATTATATCCTGTATAAAGATACACAATATACTTCCAAAAATTCTTAGGTTGTAATTTGAAAAAAATTGTTGTAAAATTAGCGGCGATGTAAGAGATTATGATATGCAGGAAATCCGGGACAGAGCGTCTGGATTTTCCTGCCATTCTATATGAAGAGGATAAGTAAATGGAAAACAGAGAACGTTATAAAAGGCTGATCATGTTTTTGGCATCTGCATTTATTCTGAGTGCGCAGACAGGTGTATTTGCTTATGTGTGGTTTAAGGATTATGCATTTTCAGGGGCAATCGGTGAAGCGTTCTGGAAACGTGGAAACTATGTGGTAATCGCACAATATGCATTGATGCTTTATTTCTTTTACCGGATTTACGGAGGATTTAAAGTGGGTTATCTGCGTGTGTTTGAGGTATTGTATTCACAGATTCTGTCTGTATTCTGTGTCAATGCAATCACATATCTGCAGCTTGCCCTGATCGGACGATGGAAATTCCTGAAATTTATGGAACCAATCCTGAAAATGACACTGATCGATCTGGTAATCGTGGTAGCATGGGTTGTGTTTATGCGATGGATCTATACGAAAATTTATCCGCCAAGACAGATGCTCCTGGTCTATGGAGACTACAGTCCGGAAGATCTGATCCAGAAGATTTCCAGCAGAGAAGATAAGTATAATATCTGTGAAAAGATTCATGTCAGTGCAGGGCTGGATGCGATCAAGGAGAGGATTGATCAGTATCATGCGGTCGTGCTTGGAGATATTCCGGCATCACCAAGAAATATTCTTCTGAAGTATTGCTTTGAAAAGGATATACGTTGTTACAGTATTCCGAAGATATCTGATATTATGATCATGAGTGCAGACAATATACACTTGTTTGATACTTCCCTGCTGTTATTCCGTCATCGCGGATTGACGGCAGAACAGCAGTTTATGAAACGTGCTTTTGATATCATTACGTCTTTGACGGGTATTCTTCTGGCTTCACCATTTATGATCGTGATTGCGCTTTGCATTAAATTATATGATGGCGGTCCGGTATTTTATAAACAGGAAAGACTTACAAAAGGCGGCAAAGTCTTTTATGTAATGAAATTCCGCAGTATGCGTGTGGATTCAGAGAAGCAGGGTGCACGCCTGGCAATGAAACATGATGACCGTGTGACACCGGTGGGAAGGATACTTCGGAATATTCATTTTGATGAACTTCCACAGTTGTTCAATATCCTGAAAGGGGATATGTCTATGGTTGGTCCAAGACCAGAGCGTCCACAGATTGCTGCAGAATACAAAAAAGTAATACCGGAATTTGATTATCGTCTGAAAGTCAAAGCCGGTCTTACCGGATTTGCCCAGGTCTACGGAAAATATAATACAACACCGTATGATAAACTGAAACTGGATCTGACCTATATTGAGAACTACAGTTTTGTCATGGATATTAAGCTGATGTTCCTTACTTTTAAGATCCTGTTTCAGAAAGAAAATACCGAGGGCGTAGAGAAATGGCAGGTTACAGCGGCAACGAAGGAAAATCTGGAACATATCCGCGAAGAAGATCAGAAAGAAGCCGCAGAAAAGTAATAGGAGTATGTTATGAAAGAAGAAACGTTGGTATCTGTTATCATACCGGCATATAATTGCGCAGGAATGATATCCAGAGCGATTGATTCAGCACTGAACCAGGATGTTCCGGTCGAGATTATTGTGATCGATGACGGTTCCACGGATAATCTGGAGCAGGTGATGAGAGCGTATCGGGATAACCCTGCGCTTTCTTTTATAAAAAATGAACAGAACCTGGGCGCGGCAGGCAGCCGGAATCGGGGAGTTGCGCTTGCAAAAGGTGGTTATGTTGCATTTCTGGATGCAGATGATTACTGGGAAAAGGGAAAATTAAAACAGCAGCTTGCAAAAATGCAGGAAACCGGCTGTGTACTGTGCTGTACGGCACGTGAACTGATGACACCGGAAGGGAAGCTTACCGGGCGCATCATTCCGGTAAAAGAGGAGATTACTTACCGTGAACTGCTGCATCATAACAGCATCAACTGTTCTTCCGTTGTATTGTTAACGGAAGTGGCGCGTGAATTTCCGATGGAACATGATGACAGCCATGAAGATTATATTACCTGGCTGAAAATCCTCAGGAAGTATAAAAAGGCTTGTGGTATCGCACAACCTCTGTTAAAATATAGGTTAAGCAATCAGGGAAAATCGGGAAATAAACTGCAGTCAGCAAAAATGACATTCCGGGTATACCGCTATCTGGGGTTTGGAATGGTCCGATCCGGATATTATTTTGTGTCTTATGCACTGCACGGTATCTGGAAATATTATGGGTTTTCCGGGAAATAGAGCAGTTGCATACAAAGGAGACATAATATCATATGAAAAGCTTACTGAAGTACTTGTACAGTCTTGCTTTGCGGGTCTTGCTGTTGCCATTTTGCCTGTTTCCAGTCAGAAAGGAACGACTGGCTTTTACCGGACTGACAGGAGGCAGTGGTTATGACTATTCCTGCAATCCACGCTATCTCAGCGATTTTATACAGAAACAGGAATCTGGAAAGTTTGACATTTACTGGATGGTAAGTGATCCGGTGCGTTATCACTTAGAAGAAAATGAGAAGCTTCATTTCGTGAAGCATTTTACGGTCCGGAGCTTTTATTATCTTCTGACAGCCAGGGTGATCGTGACAAATGGTTCTTATGCGCCATGGTTTCCGTTTCGAAAAAATCAATATCTGATCAATACCTGGCATGGGGGTGGAGCATACAAAAAAATCGAGAACAACAAACCAGATGCGAACTGGGCAACAAGAAAACGCGCACAGTTCTGTGCGGACAATATACAACTGATCGTGGCAAGCTGCCGTATGGCAGAAGAAGAACTGTTCCGAAAGGCATTTTTATATGAAGGGGAATTTCTGGAATGTGGTATGCCGCGCAATGATTTTCTGGTAAGAGGTGAAACGACAGATGCGGCATTAAAAGTGCGAAGCAGGTATCAGATCGATCCGGATATCCGGATTCTTCTTTATGCGCCAACTTATCGGCCGGATGGTCACAGTTATATGCCGGATTTTGACAGGCTTCGAAAAATACTTGAAAAAAATGGTGAAAAGTGGTATGTATTATACCGCGCACATCGTTACAGTGAAGATTGTGCATCGAAACTGGAAGAAGGATGGTCTGCGGATGTAACTGCATATCCCGATATGCAGGAACTTCTTGCAGCGGCGGATATGCTGATCACGGATTATTCTTCCAGTATATGGGATTATTCGTTTTTATACCGGCCCTGTTTTCTATATACTCCGGATCTGGAATCTTATCTTCAGAATACCGGATTTTATGTTCCGATTCAGGAATGGCCTTTTCCGTTGTGTAAAGATATGAAAGAACTGGAGCAGGCAATTGACCGGTACGATGCAAAGGAGAATCAAAGAGCAATACAGAAACACCATCAGAGAATGGGAAGTTTTGAGAGCGGGCATGCCTGTGAAAAGGTCTGTGCGTGGATCAGACAAAAAAGCATTTGTGAGGAGAACACGTAAAATGAAGCGATTTTTAAAAGATACGAAAAAGTATTATAAGTATGCCATTTATTCGGCAAAATCGAAGTTACAGTCAGAAGTGGCAAGTTCTTATCTGAACTGGCTGTGGTGGGTACTGGACCCAATCTGTTTTATGTTAATCTATACACTGATCTTCGGTGTGGTTTTTAACGCAAAAGAAAAATATTTTACCGTATTTATCTTTATTGGTCTGACTATGTGGGACTTTTTCAATAAGACATTGCAGCAGAGTGTCAAAACGGTCAAGACCAACAAGTCGATTGTTTCGAAAGTCTATCTGCCAAAATATGTTCTGGTTATGGTCCGTATGTTTGTCAATGGCTTTAAGATGCTGATTTCCTTTGGCATTGTTGTGATCATGATGCTGATCTACCGTATACCGGTCAGCCTGAATCTGCTTTATATGATCCCGATCATGATTACGCTCTTCCTGTTTACGTTCGGATGCAGTACGATCGTTCTGCATTTTGGCGTATTTGTACAGGATCTGTCCAATGTTATCAACATTGTCCTGCGCCTTCTGTTTTATATGACAGGTATTTTCTATAATGTAGAGACAAAGCTTGCAAAATTTGCACCATGGAACAAAGTGATCCTGTACAGCAACCCGATGGCACTGCTTCTTACTTCTGCCAGAAGATGTATGATCTACAATCAGACACCGGCGAGAAAGTTTCTGCTTTTATGGATGCTACTGAGTTTCATCCTGTCAGCGATCGGAGTAAAGATTATCTATAAATACGAAAACAGTTATGTGAAGGTGATATAATGGAACGGGAAATTGCGATTGAAGTGAAAAATTTATATATCAGTTACCGAAACCTGCAGAAATTTTCCATTAAGCAGAGTCTGCTTCATATGAAGAAGGTACAGGTGGATGTGTTTCAGGCGGTAAAGGATGTGTCCTTTAAAGTAGAAAAAGGAGAGATCCTTGGAATTATCGGAAAAAACGGAAGCGGAAAGTCTACCATGCTCAAAGCACTGGCGGGGATTTTTTCCGCGGATTCGGGAAGCATTGATCTGAAAGATCATTCCGTTTCCCTGCTGTCCATTGGTGTCGGATTTGAAAGAGAGATGAGCGGAAGAGAAAATATCATTCTTTCCGGTATGCTCCTTGGCTTCTCAGAAGCGTTTATCCGCTCCAAGATGGATGAGATCATAGAATTTGCCGGACTTGGAAAGTTTATCGATATGCCGGTACGTACTTATTCAAGCGGTATGTATTCCAAACTGGCATTTTCGATTACAGCAGTACTGGAAACCGATATCATGCTGATCGATGAGGTCTTAAGTGTCGGCGATGAGAAGTTTAAAAAGAAAAGTTATGAGAAAATGAAGAGTCTGATATCCAACCGTGAGCGAACCGTTGTCATCGTTTCCCACAGTCTGGATACGATCGCAGATCTCTGTGATAAAGTCATGTGGATGCATGAAGGAAAACTGATTGAAATCGGAACACCGGAAGAAGTTCTTCCGCGCTATCTGGAGTTTATGAAATAGGAGGCAGTATCGTGGAAAAAACAAACGTTTACGGTGTTGTCCTTGCAGGCGGCAAGGGAACACGTATGGGAAATGTTGAGAAACCGAAGCAGTTTATGGAAGTTGGCGGAAAGCCGATCATCATCCATACACTGGAGAAATTTGTGATTAATCCACAGTTTGAGCGTGTGATCGTTCTTTCGCCGAAACAGTGGATCACCTATACCAGGGATATCATCAGGAAATATATTCTGCTTTCAGATAAGATTGATGTGATCGAAGGCGGAGCAACCAGAAATGATACGATCATGAATGCGATCAGTCATATTGAAAAATCTTATGGTCTGGATGATGAAACCATCATTGTTACGCATGATTCGGTACGTCCGTTTGTGACACATCGTATTCTGGAGGATAATATCCGTTATGCAAAAGAATATGGTGCATGTGATACCGTGATCCCGGCAACGGATACAATCGTAGAAAGTTTAGATAATAAGGAAATAAGTAATATACCAGACCGGTCCAAAATGTATCAGGGACAGACACCGCAGAGTTTTCACGCAAAACGATTAAGAGAAGTGTTTGAGGAGATGACAGAGGAAGAAAAGACGATTCTGACAGATGCCTGCAAGATTCTGGTACTCAAAGGGGATGCCATCCATCTGGTAGATGGGGAAGTCTTTAACATTAAGATTACTTATCCGTACGATCTGCGTGTGGCAGAATCGATTTTAGGAGGAGATGGCGTATGCTAAATACGGTATATCAGTTGAAACGTCCAAGACAGTTTGAAGTTGCGTTTAAAGAAATGGAAATTGACAAAGAACAGGTGATCGTACGTCCGACCAGACTTTCCATCTGTCATGCTGACCAGCGTTATTATCAGGGTGCCAGGGCAGAAGAGATCCTGCGACAGAAGCTTCCGATGGCTCTGATCCATGAGGGCATCGGCGATGTGGTATATGATCCGACCGGGACTTTTGAAGTGGGAGAAACGGTTGTGATGATCCCAAACCGTCCGGTAGAACAGGATGACATCATTGCGGAAAATTATCTGCGTTCCAGTAAGTTCTGTGCCAGCAGTATGGACGGATTTTTACAGGAATATGTCCAGGCAGTGCCGGATCGTTTTGTACACCTTCCAAAGGGGATCAATCCAACGGTGGCTGCTTACACGGAGCTTGTAAGCGTCAGTTTTCATGCCGTTAACCGATTCTTACGTTTTTCACATGAAAGACGGGATGTGATCGGTGTGTGGGGCGATGGCAATCTGGGTTATATTACTTCTCTTCTGTTGAAAAAAATGCTTCCGGATTCCAGAATTTATATTTTTGGTGTGACGGAAAATAAACTGTCTGATTTCACATTTGCAGATGCCATCTATTGTGTAAATGATATTCCGGAAGATCTGTGGATCGACCATGCTTTTGAGTGTGTGGGCGGAGCGGCGGCATCCAAAGCGATCAATCAGATCATAGATTACATTCATCCGGAAGGTACGATCAGCATTCTTGGTGTCAGTGAGGATCTGGCGCCGATCAATACCCGTATGGTACTGGAAAAAGGCCTGCGCATTTTCGGCAGCAGCCGCAGCGGCAGAAGCGACTATGAAGGCCTGCTGCATTTATATGAAGAACATCCGGAAATTATTTCTTATCTGGAGAACATTATGGGAGCAGAAGTAGAAGTGAAGGATGTCAAAGATATAACCAGAGCATTTGAAATGGATATACACAAATTTATGGGAAAAACGGTGATGATCTGGAATGAATAAGAAGATAAAAGAGCTGTATCTTTTTCTGACTCTGAAGCTTCTTTTTCCATGGCAATACCGGCGATTTCGTAAGCTGCCTCTGAAAGAGGGAAAAGCAGTGTTCATAGAAGCAAATCTGACACAGCTTTCCGGCAGCTTACGTTTTTTATATGAGGTATTATGCGAAAAAGAAGATATGGAAGTGCATGTGCAGTATCTTCAGGAATCAGGCGATAAACTCCGATTTATCAGAAATGCACTGGCATGTTTAAAAGACTGTGCCGATGCAAAGTATATTTTTCTCTGTGAAGGCTCCAGAGTGATCAGTTGTATTGAGCCAAGGAAAGAAACCGTCATTACACAGTTGTGGCATGGCTGCGGTGCATTTAAAAAGTTTGGCTTCAGCACATGTGAGGATCTTTTTGGCGGCAGCAGGAAAGAGTATCTGAAATACAGTTATTATAAGAATTATGATTATATTACAGTATCCAGCCCGGAGGTCATCTGGGCGTATCAGGAAGCGATGAATCTTCCAAAAGAACAGAAAAGTATTGTGCCGGTCGGGGTGAGCTGTACAGATCTTCTGTTTCAGGAAAAATTCCACAAAGCGGCAAAGAAAAAGCTTTCTGACCGCTGTCCGCAGGCAGAAGGGAAAAAGATCATGCTTTATGCGCCGACGTTCCGTGGCAGTGTCGGGCAGGCAAAAGCTCCCGATGCACTGGATCTGGTCCAGATGAAAGAAAAGCTTGGAAAGGAATGGATCTTGCTGATCAAACAGCATCCGGTTGTAAAACAGCGTCCGCCAGTTCCAAAGGAAGCAAAAGGTTTTGCATTTGATGTTTCCGATGATTTTGTAATCGAAGAACTGCTCTGTGTCAGCGATCTTTGTATATCCGATTATTCTTCCCTGGTATTTGAGTATTCGCTTTTTGAACGTCCGATGGTATTTTTTGCCTATGATTTCGCAGAGTACGGCGAATGGCGGGGATTCTATTATGATTATCAGGAATTAACCCCAGGTCCTGTGTTACAGACCACGGAAGAAGTTGTGGATTATGTACTTCATCTGGAAGAACGTTTTGACAGACAGAGAGTAGCGGATTTTAAACAGAAATTTATGAGTGCCTGTGATGGTCATGCGACAGAAAGATTACTGGAAATGATTCAGAAGGAGAAAACGTATGAGTAAAGCTATAACAATGATGAAAAAAGTATACTGGAAAGGGAGAAAACAGATCAAGAAGCTTCCGCCGGTAAAAGCAGCCAAAAAATATCTGGGAAGAAAAAGAAAGGACAAACTTCTGTATGAGACTTTGCCGGCGGCATACAATGCGCATAAAAACGAACCGGTGGATGAGAGGAAAGTTATCTTTATTGAACTGCGGCTTCCGGAGGTGAGCAACAGTTTCCGGGTACTGTATGACGAACTGAAACGTGATTTTGATCTGGATATCCATGTACATCTTCTGCGAAATTCTTTTGTACCGAGGGAAGAATATATCAGGCGCTGTCAGGCGATGCTCTCTGATGCCGCCACCGCAAAATATATTTTTGTAAATGAAGCATCGGATGTTTTAAGCTGTGTGGATATGCGTCCGGAAACAGTCGTGACACAGCTCTGGCATGCCTGCGGTGCGTTTAAAAAGTTTGGCATGAGCACGGCAGAGCTGATCTTCGGTCCGAATGCAGAGGAACTGAAGCGTCATCCGAATAACAGAAATTATACGTATGTGACGGTATCCAGTCCGGAGATTGTGTGGGCATATGCAGAGGCTATGGATATGAAAGACCGCCAGGATGCCATCCGTCCGGTCGGAACCAGCCGTACCGATATTTTTTACCGCAGTGAGACGATCGCACAGGCGTATCAGAATCTCTATAAAGAATTTCCAAAAGCAAAAGGAAAGAAGATCATCCTATATGCTCCGACCTTCCGCGGACGTGTAGCAAGGGCAAAAACACCGGACTGCTTTGACCTGGAGAAGTTTGCAGAACATTTTAAAGACGAATACGTTGTGATCTTCAAACATCATCCGCTGGTCAAAAAGCTGCCGGAGATACCGGAAGAATTAAACGGAACATTTGCAATCGATGCGACAAGAAGCATGACGATCGAAGATCTGCTCTGTGTCAGTGATATCTGTATCTCCGATTATTCTTCTCTGGTGTTTGAATATTCTCTTTTTGAGCGTCCGATGTTGTTCTTTGCCTATGATCTGGATGAATATTTTGACTGGAGAGGGTTCTATTATGACTATAACGAACTGACTCCAGGTCCGGTCTGCAAGACGAATGACGAGATGATCGACTACATCAGCCATCTGGAAGAGCGTTTTGACAGGCAGAAAGTCATTGATTTTAAAGAGAAATTCATGCGTTCCTGTGACGGACATGCGACAGACCGCATTCTGCACATGGTTTTTGCAGACCGCTACGACAGCCTGAAACTCAGTCATGAAAGAACCGATGAAGAGATCAAAGTGTCGGTAGTGATGCCGGTTTACAATGCGCAGGATTACCTGTTTGACAGCCTTGGAAATGTTTTAAAACAGACCTTAAAAGAGATCGAAGTGATCTGCGTGGATGATGGCTCGACGGACCGCTCCGCAGAGATCATCGAAGATTATGCGTCCAGGGATTTCCGGCTTTCCCTGATCCGCCAGAAGAACCAGTATGCAGGGGCGGCAAGAAATGCCGGACTTGCAAAATGCCGCGGAAAATATGTGGTATTCTGGGATGCGGATGACCGTTTTGCACTGGATGCACTGGAAAAGCTTTATCAGAAAGCAGAAGCAGATCAGGCAGATATGAGTGTGTGTGATATCCGCAAATGGGATGATACCACGGATCGTTATGTGCTTCCTTCCAATTATCTGAGAAAAGAATTTATGCCGGACAAAGTACCGTTTTCCGCAGAAGATATTCCACAGTATATTTTTAATTTTACCACCAACATTCCGTGGAATAAAATGTACCGCCGTTCCTTTATACAGGAGCATCAGTTACAGTTTGAACACCGAAAGCGTGCCAACGATGTTGTATTTGTCATGCAGGCCCTGTATCTTGCAAAAAGCATTACGGTAGTCGATGAGCGACTGATCGATTATCGATATAATAATAAAAATAGTCTTACTGCAACACTGTCACAGGACGTATTCAGCACATACGATGCTTTTCAGGCTGCGCATGATATTCTGGAAAAACGTGGAGCATTTGAGAATGCAAAAGTAAAACAGAGTTTTGACAATAAGGCACTCAATCTTCTGGTACAGAGTGTGGATCTGCAGACAAGCGAAGCTTCTGCAAGAGAACTGTTTGATATGCTTCTTTCGGAAGGTTTCAAAAAAATGGAAATCGAAGATCATGAAAATTATTACTATTCCAGAAAAGTCTATCAGAGTTATCGTACGATGCTGACGGGATCTCTTGTGGATACCCTGATCGTGATGAAACAGCAGAAAAATGAAAATCTGGAAGCACACAGGCAGAGACTCTGCATGCAGAAACTGAAAGTACAGAAGCTGACCGTAAAAAATGAGGACACCAGGAAAAAACTGAATGAGAAGAGAGAACAGTTAAGCAGACTCCACGGACAGACGGGATATAAGATCTGCCGGAAACTCAGACTGTTTCATGAATAATCTGAGGGGTATAACAGCAAAGGGGGACAGATAAGATGTTATCGGTTATTATACCTGCGTACAACGAAGAAAAAATGATACAGAAAACAGCAGATACGGTAGATGGGATTTTAGGGAAGGAAGCGATACCGTATGAGATTGTGTTTATCAACGATGGTTCACGTGATGGGACATGGGAGCAGATCGAAGCGGCAGCAGAGCGAAATCCACAGGTAAAAGGAATTCACTTTTCCAGGAATTTTGGAAAGGAGTCTGCCATTTTTGCCGGCCTTGCAAATGCATCCGGAGACTGCTGTGCGGTGATGGACTGTGATCTTCAGCATCCGCCGGAAGTACTGGTTTCCATGTACCGGCTCTGGGAGCAGGGCTATGAAGTCGTAGAAGGGGTGAAGCGCAGCCGCGGAAAAGAAAGCAGGCTGCACAAAGCCTGCGCAGGTCTGTTTTACCGGATGATGTCAAAAGCAGTTCAGATCGATATGTCCAGAGCTTCTGATTTCAAACTGCTGGATCGGAAAGCTGTGGATGCTCTGCTTGCCATGCCGGAAAAAAATGCATTTTTCCGTGCACTGTCCTCCTGGATCGGCTATCGCAGCACCAGTGTGGAATTTGATGTGCAGGAACGCACCGAGGGAGAATCCAAATGGTCTACCTGGTCCCTGGTGAAATATGCGGTGACAAATGTGGTGGCATTTTCGGCTGTTCCGATGCAGTTTGTGACGGTAGCCGGTATCTTTATGTTTGTATTTGCCATTATTCTGGGGATCCAGTCTCTGGTGCATTATTTTACCGGACATGCAGTAGCAGGTTTTACGACGGTAATTCTTCTGATACTGATTGTTGGCAGTCTGATCATGATGAGCCTTGGAATCATTGGATATTATATATCAAAAATATATGAAGAAGTAAAAGGCAGACCGAAATATCTGATCTCAAAAAAGACGAAAGAATGGAAATAGGGGGGGATTACGGTGACAAATGCAATCAAAGAAGAAATCCTGCATATTCCGTTGCTGGGTAAGTGTATCAAAAAGGTCAATAAAAAATGGAAAGAACATAAACAGAAAGTAGACTGGGATGCGACGCTTGAGTTACGAAACTATGCACTGGAATTCGAACAGATGGACAATAAGGAATGGATTGAGAAGCGAAAAGAACAGACGGAGCTTTATCGGAAAAATCCGGAAGTATCGATCATTATCCTGAACCGTGACGGAGAAGAGCATCTGAAAAGACTGATGAAGTCTTTTGAGGAAAAAACATTTTATCCGCATTTTGAGATTATCCTGGCAGACAATGCTTCTACAGACGGATCTGTGATGCTTATGGAGCAATATCAGGGAAAATTTCCGGTGACAATCATAAAGAATCAGGAAAACCTGTCTTTTTCTGCGGCAAACAATCAGGCGGTAAGAAAAGCAAAGGGCGAATATCTGCTGTTTCTGAACAATGATACAGAAGTAACCGATGGCTGGCTGGACGAGCTGCTGATGACCGCCATGGAAAAAGAAAATGCCGGAGCAGTCGGTGCCAGACTGTATTATCCGAGAATTCCGGAAGGCTGTAAAAATACAGCCAAATCCCGCAATATCCAGCACGATGGAATCGGGTTTCGCGATGCGTACCGCAACAAAACGTACTTTGTCCAGCCATACAACCAGAAAAACGGGCTGGAACTGCTGGGAAGAATAAGTGAAGAAAGCATAAAAAACCGGAAACCGGTGAAAAAAGGAGCGGTGACAGCGGCCGTTTTACTGGTGACAAAGAAAGCTTTTGAAAAGGTGGGAGGCTTTGATGAAGCTTACTGCTATGGTTATGAGGATGTGGATCTCTGTCTGAAACTGGACAAGGCAGGCTATCAGAATTATCTGGCCCCGGCATGTATGGTGTTTCATTATGAATTTGGAACGCAGGGCAAAGATGATGAAAAAGAAGTAAAAGAGCGCCGTCTCTACAACATGTATATCTATCAGGGAAAATGGCAGACGTATCTGCAAAGAAAAATATTAAAAGAAAAACTGGAACAGAAGTCTGTTTTTACAGAAGCTTCTCTTCTGGTCACCATTGTGACAGAGAAAAAAACACCGCTGGATGTAAGAGTATTTGCGGAAAGTCTGATGGAAGACGGATACCAGGTAGAATACCGGAAGCAGGAGGATGAAAAAGACTGGTATGACATCGGAAGAGAGACCGACATTCTGATCCTTGCTTCTGAATCGTATGACCGATCAAAGATAAAAAACATCAAAAATGATCTTATCATATGGGACTGGAGCGAAAAGAGGGAAAGATTGTTTACATCCACCGATGCCTGGAAGCAGATAGCAGAGGAGAAACCAGAGATCAACCCGAAAAAAATCGATATCTGTGCACCGATGCCGGATGATGAAAACAAAAAGTTCTGGGGCGATTATCACTATGCGCTGGCAATGAAAAAAGAACTGGAAAAACTGGGGTATGAAGTGGATGTGCGTCCTTATCAGAGATGGAGTGACAGCAGCAACAGTGCCATAACGATCGCCCTGCGCGGAAACCGTCCGTATTATCCGAAAGAGGATGTCCGGCAGAAAAACATCATGTGGAATATTTCCCACCCGGCAGATGTGCCGCAGGAGGAATATGAGCGTTTTGATCTGGTTTACTTTGCTTCGCAGAAACTGTACGAGCGATGGAAAGATAAATTAAAGACAAAATGTGATGTGCTGTTGCAGTGCGCCGATCCGGAAGTGATGAAAAGTATTGCCGGAGAGAAGAAGTATGATCTTCTGTTTATCGGAAATTCCAGACGTATCTACCGGCAGGTTGTGCAGGATGCACTGACGCTGGATTATCCGCTGACGATCTATGGCAGGCACTGGGATGCTTTTCCGGAAGCACAGGCATGCGTAAAAGAGCCTTATATGCCAAATGAGAACGTTGGCCAGGCATACCGGGATGCAAAAATCGTGCTCAATGATCACTGGGAAGATATGAAAGAAACCGGAATCGTTTCCAACCGTCTGTTTGATGCCCTGGCAGCAGAAGCATTTATCATCAGCGATGAGATGCCGGAAATCGAAGATATCTTCAGGGGGACTGTCGTTACCTACAAAGATAAAGAAGATCTCAAAGAAAAAACAGATTACTATATGAAGCATCCGGAAGAAGCGGAAAAACTGGCAGAACGCGGACATCAGCTTGTCCTGGAGGAGCATACCTTTGAGAAGAGAATGAAAAAACTGGTGGAAGATCTGGAAAAGATCTGACTAAAAAACAACAGCCATTACCGAAAAGTCGTGGCTGTTGTTTTAAACTAACTTACAGAAGTGGAAGTCTTTTCCGACTAAGATGAAAATTCCTGACCGGCTACGTCAAGGGCGGCAGCGATCACCTGATCCATATCATAGTATTTGTAATTGCCAAGCCTTCCGCCGAAGATGACATTCGGCTCTTTTGCGGCAAGTTCGCGGTATCTGGCAAACAGGGCGGAATTTTTCTCATCGTTGATCGGGTAATATGGTTCAATGCCGGGCTTCCATTCGGAAGAATATTCCCTCGAAATGATGGTAAATGGCTGAGAACCAAAGGTAAAATGTTTGTGCTCGATGATGCGGGTATAAGGGACTTCACGGTTTGTGTAATTGACCACGGCATTGCCCTGATAATTGTCGCATTCGATGCGTTCCGTCTCAAAACGGACAGAACGATATTCCAGTGCCCCATAGCAGAAATCAAAATATTCATCCAGCATTCCGGTAAAAATCGTCTTGTGCGCGAGCGCAGACAAGGCTTCTTTATGCTTGAAATAGTCTGTGTTCAGGCGGATATCAGCACCGTCAAACATTTTTTCGACAACAGCGGTATAACCTTCGGTTGGGATACCCTGATAACGGGAATTAAAGTAATTGTTATCGTATGTAAAACGCAGCGGCAGACGTTTGATGATAAAAGCAGGAAGCTCCCGGCATGGGCGTCCCCACTGTTTTTCCGTATAGCCTTTGATCAGCTTTTCGTAAACATCCGTTCCGACAAGAGAAAGAGCCTGTTCCTCCAGGTTTGCAGGATTCTGGATGTTCAGATCTGCGATCTGCTCAGCAATCTTTGCCTTTGCCTGCGCAGGTGTTTTGATCCCCCACATTTTACTGAACGTATTCATATTAAAAGGAAGATTATAAAGCTCGTCCTTATAGATGGCAACCGGGGAGTTGATGTAGTTGTTAAACTCAGAAAACTGATTTACATAATCCCAGATCTTGCGGTCTGAAGTATGGAAAATGTGAGCACCGTATTGATGGACATGAATACCATCTTCGTTTTTGCAGTAAATATTTCCGGCGATGTGATCGCGTTTTTCTACGACGAGACAGGATTTTCCGTGCTTTTTTGCTTCGTTGGCAAAAACCGCACCGAAAAGTCCGGCACCGACAATCAGATAATCGTACATAGAATACTCCTTTTCGTTTGATTTATACTTAAGTCTGAGTGTAACATAAATGCAAAGGGTTGTAAATTGCTATTGTGAAAAGAGCGGAAACATGGTATAGTTTTAAAAGTTTAAATGTGTGATGGTGATAAAAATGGAGAAAAAAGAGCGTGCCGGTACTTACAGGATGTTATGGATCGTGGCAGTACTTTTGATTGGAGTATTTGTAATTTTCTGGAAAACGTCAGATAAGATGATCATTCATGCAGTTTCTTACTCGGATGCCTGGCAGGAAGAGCAGGAACTGTCCCTGGAAGAGGGCATGACGCTACAGCTTAAATTTCAGACACAGCAGGATGAGATAAATGGCTTTTTGTTTTATTATAGTAAGAATGAAGAAAATTATGGAGAAAACGCAAAGCTTACATTTGAACTGTCAGAACAGGGCAGTGAAGAACGGATTGCACAAAAAGAAATTTTACTTGCCGCCCAGATAAGTGGAACGTCACTTTATGTAAATTGTCCGGCTACCGATGTGAAAGAGAAAGAACTGGTGCTGAGGGTAAGCTGCGAAGGACTGGAAGGAGAAAAAGCACCTGCACTTGGGATGGCAAAAAGTAAAGACGCTTCCTATAAACTGGAAGTAAAGGGAAAAGAACAGTCTCCGGTGTACTTTCTGATGTATTATCCGGTTCGGCAGAGCGGGCTGGCAGAAGCACTGATAAAAACTCTGTGTACGGCAGTGGGAGCAGGTCTGCTTTTTTATATGTATGCCACCGGGCAGATCGTAAAAAAGACAAAAAGAGAAAAGAAAAAGCAAAAAAAAGAAAAAAAGAAACCATCCGGGAAAAAGGTTCTGATCTGTGCAGCCGCAGCAGCGGGCATGCTTTTGTGTGCTGAATTTACCTGGAGTCATACCGTAAAACCGGCAACAAAGAAACAGGCAGAAAAGGTGCTGGCGTATACGGAAGACAACTGCATCAGGGAAATGACGGAAGGCGAAGCATATACGCAGAGCGTAAACGTTGCGGAAAATCAATGGAAAGGTCTGAAAATAGAGCTGGCAGAGGAACCACAGGAAGCATCGCAGCTGCGGATTGCGATTCTGGATGAGGGTAAGAAGCTTTTCGAAGAAACATATGATATAAAAGAACTGGTGAAAAAACAGGAGGATACGATTTCTGTAAAATTAAAGTTTTCCAGAGCACTGAAAAATACAAAAGGCAAAAACCTGACGGTTGTCTGGAACATGGAAAAAGGAAGTATGAAAGTGCGGACGGATGAAAAACAGCAGATCGGATGCAGCGGCTATTTTTCCGTGTACGGAGGTCTGAAGAAGTTTTTCTTTGCCATTATGCTGTTTTCCATCATACATGCCCTGCTTCTTCTTTATGGGGCAATGATCGGAAAATGGAATCCGGATAAACTGTTTCTGCTGGCTGTCTTGGGATGGGGGCTGGTATACAGCATGCTTTTGCCGGTGTATACGATTCCGGATGAACCATCCCATGTCGATACGGCGTACCGGGTTTCCAATGAAATACTTGGAGTGAAAGATAATGGAATCGGCAGTACCTTATACCGGAGGTATGATGATATTGATATTGATGCTATGGAAAAAACGGAGGTTACGGAGGAGTCCTACCGGGAAGAGTATGAAACTCTTTTTACAAAGGCGAAAAACAAAACGCTGACGGAGAGTTATTCCAGAAACAATCTGGGAAATGTGCCAAAAGTGTTTTACCTGCCGCAGGCAGTTGGACTTTCAGTTGGACGGCTTTTCGGAGCAGGACGTACTTTGACGTATCTGCTTGGCAGAGTCTTTAATTTGCTGGCAGCCGCTCTGCTGATGTATTGCGGAGTGAGAAAACTTCCGTTTGGAAAGAGCGTTTTTTATGTGATCGGGCTTTTGCCGATCACGCTGCAGGAAGTGATGTCCTTTTCTTATGATGCATTTCTGATTGGAATCTCCTTTCTGTTTGCAGGGTATCTGCTTCGCTGGATCTATGGAGAAGGACAGATGGAAGTACCGGAAATGGCAGTGCTTCTGGTAGCGACGATCCTGCTGGGACTTGCAAAAGCAGGTGCTTATCTGCCGCTGACGATCCTGCTGATAGCGGCAGTGTACCGCAAAAAGACAGAAAACAGCAGGCAGGGTAAAAGAACAGCGTTATGGCTGGCTGGCAGCATTGGATTCTGTTATATGGTGCACTATCCCAACATTCTGATGCGAACCGGACTTGTGGCAAAAGCTGCGGCAAAGGCATCGGCAGTGACAGAGAATTATCAGATTACGACCTTGCTGAAAAATCCGGGTTTCTTATTGCGGATTCTGGAAAATACGGTTGCAGAGAAGTCAGATATCTACCTGAAAGGGATTCTGGGAGGAAAACTTGGATGGCTGAATATTGATATTCCGTGGCATATCTGCATGGCATTTCTGATTCTGCTGCTCCTGGCAGCAATTCCTGGAAAAGAAGAACATTATATCCGGAAAGGTTATCAGAAACTTGGAATCTGGTCTGTCTGCATTTTAAGCAGTGGAATGATCTTTGCATCCATGCTGATCGCATCCACACCGGCAGGAACCGGATATATCGCGGGAGTGCAGGGACGCTATTTTCTGCCGTTTTTAGGAATTCTGATGCTTACCGTTTCAAATGGCAAAATCCGGAATGAAGGCAAAAAAGGAGAAAATTATGTATCAGGAGCCGGAATATTGCAGATTTTAGTGCTTTTACAGATTATGATGAATGTGTTATAATATAAAAATATGACAGAGTTACCAGACTAAGGAGGTCGACAAGTGGAGCGTTATGACAAAATTATTATAGGTGCAGGTTTGTATGGTCTGTATGCGGCACTGTTTTGCTGCAGAATGGATCAGAATGTGCTGGTTCTGGAATGTGATCCGACACCGTTTCGCAGGGCAACCTATATAAATCAGGCAAGAGTACATCAGGGATATCATTATCCGCGTTCGATATCTACCGCTATGAAATCGGCAGGGTATTTTGAACGTTTTAACAAAGATTATGCCTTTTGTGTAAATAAAGAATTTGATCAGATCTATGCCACATCAAGCCAGTATTCCTGGTCCGATGGCAAGCAGTTTAAGCAATTCTGCAAAGTAGCAGATATTCCGTGCGAAGAACTATATCCGGGAAACTATTTCCGGGAAGGCATGTGTGACGGCGTGTTCCGTACGCGGGAATATACCTATGATGCGATGATCCTGAAAGATTATTTTCTGGAGGAACTTGGAAAATATCCGGATCGTGTAGAAATCAAATATGGTGTGGATATCCGGCGGATTGAAAAGCTTCAGGATGCATATGAAATCTATACAGGAGAAAATAAAAAATATACAACAGGATTTGTTCTGAATGCCACTTATGCAGGAACCAATCAAATTCTGGATATGGTGGGATTTGAAAAATTTGGCATTAAGTACGAACTATGCGAAATTATTTTGTGTGATGTAAATGAGAAACTGAAAGATATCGGATTTACCGTTATGGATGGACCATTTTTCTCGATTATGCCATTTGGAAAAACAGGATATCATTCCCTGACATCCGTAACGTTTACACCGCATACCACCAGTTACGAGGGCGTTCCGACCTTTGCCTGTCAGGAGAAAAGCGAAGGTTACTGT
Source organism: uncultured bacterium (assembly GCA_905214675.1). Classification (GTDB taxonomy): domain Bacteria; phylum Bacillota; class Clostridia; order Lachnospirales; family Lachnospiraceae; genus Hominisplanchenecus. Next base: position 6,158 of record CAJMMS010000013.1, on the reverse strand, counting down.
TCAACTTTTCATTTGGGAAACTGTAATGACTGCCCGGCAAAACCGCGTACTGCGTTTCCATATATGGCGAATCTGGCAAGAAAATATATGTTGGATGATTATAAATTTGAATACAGGAAGTCGTTGTTTTCTATGAAACCGATTCTTATGAGCTCGGAGATTGATGACTCACGTCCGACCGTGATTCGGACATACTCCCAGAATCCGACTTTTGTAGGAGTTCTTTCAGGAAAAATTAACACAGTATATGATTTAGATGAGGTGCTTAGTGATGGCAGGTAATAAAGAAAAAAATTTTGCTTCAGCAGTAATTTATGTACACAATGCAGAAAACAGAATCGAAAAATTTCTGGAAAATATTATCCAGGTTATGGAAAAGAATTTTGAACATTCAGAAATTATCTGTGTCAACGATGCGTCGGAGGATGAGAGTGTCTCTGTGATAAAAAGAGTAAGCCAGAGGGCGGTAGAGACCAGCGTATCGGTTGTAAATATGAGTTATTTTCATGGACTGGAACTTGCGATGAATGCAGGGGTGGATATGTCGATCGGGGATTTTGTATTTGAATTTGACAATACAAAGGCAGACTTTGATCCGGAAATGGTTATGGAGATTTACCGACATTCTTTAAAAGGATACGATATTGTCAGTGCGTCTGCGGAACGGAAAGAAAAATTTACATCAAGACTGTTTTACAAGGTGTTTGATAAGTTTACGGATGTTTCTTACCGGATGGAAACAGAAAGCTTCCGGGTATTAAGCAGAAGAGTGATCAACCGCATCAGCTCTATGAACAAAACCGTTCCGTACAGAAAAGCAGTCTATGCCAACTGCGGACTGAAAACAGACAATATCAAATATAAGGTGACAGAAAATGCCGGTACAGACACAGATAAAAAAGAAAAAAGATATCGTTCCGGTCTTGCACTGGATACCCTGATTTTATTTACGGAAGTTGGATACCGTTTTTCCATGGCAATGACAATAGCAATGATGGTTATGTCTATTTTTATGATCGTATATTCCGTATTTACTTATTTTATTGTACATCCGGTTCAGGGATGGACGACAACCATTTTATTTTTGTCGATCGCCTTTTTCGGCTTATTCGGAATTCTGACCATTATTGTCAAATATCTGCAGCTTCTGGTGGATCTGGTGTTTAAGCGGAAACACTACAGCTTTGAGAGTATCGAAAAACTGACAAAATAGCGAAAGGAAAGGGTTATGAAGGCTTTAGTAGGATATACAGGATTTGTAGGAAGTAATATTTATGCAGCAGGAGATTTTGATGCAGTATATAATTCAAAAAATATAGAGGACGCTTATGGAACAAGGCCGGATTTACTGGTCTATGCAGGACTTCGGGCAGAAAAATATCTTGCAAATCATGCACCGGAACAAGACATGGAACTGATCAGACAGGCAGAGTATAACATTGAAAAAATCGAACCGAAAAAATTAGTGCTGATTTCAACGGTAGATGTATTGAAAGATCCACAGGGTGCAGACGAAAATGCTGTCATTGATACGGAAGACCTTCATGCATACGGATACAACAGATACCAGTTAGAATGCTGGGTAAGGAAGCACTACCCGGAATCACTGATCATTCGTTTGCCGGGCTTGTTTGGAATCAATATAAAAAAGAATTTTATTTATGATTATATAAACGTCATACCGTTTATGCTGAAAAAAGAAAAATTTGAGGAGCTGTCAAAACAGGACTGTGACCTGAAAAATTATTATCAGCTTCAGGAGAATGGATTCTATAAAGTAAATGTAACAGAAAAAGACAGAGAGACATTAAAGCAGAAATTCCGCAAACTCGGATTTTCAGCACTTAATTTTACAGACAGCAGAAACGTATATCAATTTTATAACCTGGCACATTTATGGAAGGATATACAGGTTGTGATGAAAGCAGGAGTCACCTTATGGCATCCGGCTACCGAACCGGTTTCCGCAGCGGAGGTTTATTATTATCTGACAGGCGAGACATTCTGTAATGAACTGTCAGGTACTCCGGTAAAATACGATTTTCATACAAAGTATGCAGATCTGTTTGGAAAACAGGGAACTTATGTATATACAAAAGAAGAAGTGCTAAGAGATATTAAAGAATTCACCGAGGGGATAGACAAATGACAAAAAAAAAAGCAGGAATAATAGGAAGTATGATTCTTTTTATAATATTGGTTTTCATGTTTGGACCATTGGATTGTTTCCGGCATGGATATTATTGTGATGAGATCAGTTATGATATGTTAAAACAGGATTTACAGGAACCAATTAAACTGGAAGATGGTGATTATGAAATGCAATTTTCACCAGCAGAAAAGCATTTAGTTGGCGTGGAAATCAATCTGACAAATCAGCCAAAGAAAAATAATGGAAAGCTTATATTGACCGTGTTAAATGAGAAAGGAAAAATCATTGATACGGTTTCGGTAAATTTGAAAAAAGTCCAGAAGCATTCCTGGTATAAGGTGAAATTTAATAAAGAGTTAAAGAAAGGACAAGAGTATACATTAAGATTTACTGCGAAAAACTGTAAGAAGATTCCTTATCTTCAAACAATTGATAAAGGATATCTGGGAGAAGAAACACTTAGCGGAAATGTATTACTTGGCTATGCTTATGCGCAGTCTACCTTTACTTTTCAGAATAAAGTACTGATTATACTGTTTCTGGTTGCAGCCTGGATATTTGTTTGCAGCAAATTAGCAGAACAGCCGATATTATCCAGAAAAGGAATTCTGATAGCGGTATTTATATTCTGTACGGCACTTTTTTCCTGGAATTACATGTATAATTCTATGGATACACAAAATGTAACATTTGAAAATTTTGACGATTTTTCGGAAAAACTGGTGCGAGGCGTTATTACGGCAGAACATGAGAACATTTGGTTTGAAGATGGATCAAAATATGGCCTGGGCTTTTATAATGGAGCTTTGAGTGAATATACGGATGATTACTGGCTTCAGAATTACTCCAGGACAGAGGCGGCAGTAGCAGTAGATGCAAATGTATATTCGGAACAATATGCACAAGCTGGAAATTACATAGAGTTTGCCAATGGAGAAATCGAGAAAATTGTAAGCACATCGAAAGATGAGAATGGAAGATTACTGATATACCTGGATACAGATCGAGTTTTAAATCCATATAAATATGGGGAGTTGTCGAAAGCGGTATATTGTGACAGTAACAAAAAGCAGATAGCAGATCTGGTAAAAAAAGAACTTACATCCTATCAGAGCCAGTATGGGTTACATGGAAAAATTTTCAGACATATAGCACGCCATTTAAATTATGATGAAGCAATCCTTACGTTGCGTTTGATATGCAGTATAGCAATGGGAATGACAGGGGCAGCTATTATGATTCTGCTTGCTTCCAAGTACAATAAATTATTTGCAGGTGTATTTTTTGTTACATTTTGGCTTTCACCATGGATTGTAAACTTTGCAAACAATTTGTATTGGGTAGAGTTTACGTGGTTTATTCCTATGGCGGTTGGAATATTCTGCAGTTTGAAAGTGAACGATAAGCGATGTCGTTATGCCAGTTATATACTTACATTTGTTTCTATCATGATAAAAAGTTTGTGTGGATATGAGTATATTTCGGTAATTATGATGGCAACAGTTGGATTTTTGTTTGTTGATTTTGCAAAAGCAGTTTTTTCAAAAGAAAAAGATCAGGCGATGCTGGTGTTTAAAGTCATGGTGGTTATTGGAATCATGGCATTGCTGGGATTTGCAGCAGCAATCTGCATTCATGCACAGATACGTGGAGCTGGAAATTTGCTGGAAGGTATTAAACGAATTTTCAAAGAAGATGTCCTTAGAAGAACAAGTGCGAAAGATTTAAATGAGATTGCTTCTGTGTACTGGCCTTCGTTAAATGCGTCTATCTGGGATACATTTCGAAAATATTTCCATTTTTCTACGCAGATTATTACAGGTATAGATGGAAATCTATTTCCAATGTTGTGTATTGTTCCAATCTGTATTTTCGGTGCAGACATAAAAAGAAAAAAGATGGATATTGAAAAGATATCGATGTATGTAATTTTCTTTTTAACATCGGTTTCATGGTTTTGCCTTGCAAAAGGACATTCGTTTATTCATATACGTATGAACTATGTTTTGTGGTATTTTGGATTTATACAAGTATGCTTTTATATAATTATAGAAAAAATCATTTCAGTTCTGAGAAAAAAATAATGGTTGGAGTCTGAGACAAAGCATGGAAGAAAGGAATAACAAAATTAAGATGAAATTATCAATCTCAAATATAGCGTGGGTGGATGAATGGAATAAAGACGTGTATGCTCTTATGCAGAAGTACGGGTATACAGGACTGGAAATAGCACCTACCAGAATTTTTCCGGAAAATCCATATGATCATCTGGACGAAGCTCAAAAATGGAGGCAGGACTTGATGGAAGAATACGGTTTTGTTATTCCTTCCATGCAGTCCATCTGGTTTGGAAAACAGGAAAAAATTTTTGGAACGGAAGAAGAAAGAAACAGCCTGATTGAATATACTAAGAAAGCAGTTGATTTTGCAACCGGGATAAACTGCAAAAATCTGGTGTTTGGCTGCCCAAGAAACAGAAATCTTCCAAATGGAGCGAATGAAGATATTGCAATAGCATTTTTTAAAGAATTGGGCGAGTATGCTGCAAGTAAGGGAACAATGATTGGAATGGAAGCGAATCCAACAATCTATAACACAAATTATATAAATGATACATGTTCAGCATTAAAATTGATCAGAAATGTAGATTCCAGAGGATTTAAGTTAAATCTCGATCTGGGAACCATGATTCAGAATGGAGAGAATGCAGAAGAACTGCTGGAAAATGTAAAATGGATCAATCATGTACATATCAGTGAGCCAGGTTTAAAACCGATTCAGGAGAGAAAACTTCATCAGGAAGTACTGAAAATTCTTGATGCAGAAGATTATCAGGGATTTGTTTCTATAGAAATGGGAAAAGTAGAAAAAATAGAAGAAATTGACAGATGTTTACAATACGTAAGAGGACAGATGTAATGCGGCAAAAAAATAGCGTGACGGTTTTGAAAAACAAAGTTACTCATAACAAATGTAATTGGAGTTTTCTGCTCAGTATGGTGATATTGGTTACCATGTGTTATATTCATGCACTTGGAACGAGTAATCATACGGTAAATTTTGTGCCGATTAACGGGACATTTCAAAATTATAATCCGGTAAGAAGATTGATGAGTGGACAGATTCCATATAGAGATTTTCAGGACTATTTAGGATTGGGACATCTGTATACAGGAAGCCTTATTACACTTCTTTTCGGAGGCAATTACAGAGCGAGCCTGGTTGCATTTTCATTTCTGGCGATTTTGAGTTTTGCACTTTTGACATTTGCGATAGGAACCAGCATCACAAAAAGAAAAGAAATTGCAGGCTGGATGAGTGTGTTTCTTGTTGCAACACTTCTGATGCAGCCGATGTTTCTGACAAATGCATTGTATGGGACAAGCGAAATAGAAGAGGCAGTGAGCAGGGCATTGGATACTGGAAATTCTGCGCGCTTTTTGAGGGGCATGATTGTTCCGGTAAGTATTGGAATATTATTGTTTCTGCAAAAGAATCTGAAAAAATGGAAAGTATCCAGTTGGTTAAAAGCAGTAATAGCGACTGGTATGACAGGTGCGGTATGCTTTATATGGAGTAACGATTATGGCATCAGTTGCTGGGTATGCCTGAATATTATGTGCTTTTTTACATTGCTTGTCAGAGAAAAAAAGATAGGGAAGACAATTTTGGGAACTGTTTTGTCGGTTTTGATTAGTCTGATTGCTATATGTGTACTGGTGGAATTGTTTACGTTTGGCCATTTGAAAGAGTGGTATGGGAGTGTTTTTGGCACAGGGGGATATCAGTCATGGTATTATGATACCAGCAAAAGCTACTTTTTGTTTGACGTCGATTTTTCTTTTCTTATGATGCTGCAGGCATGTATTGTTGTTTTATATCTGTTCCGATTATGGAAAGAACAGGGAAAAGAGCGTGCGATTATCAGGTATGGCATACCGGCTTTTGCAAATATGGCTGGTTTTTGCGCGGTAAATGAATATAAAATTTTAAGTGGCGGAAGCAG
>CAJMMS010000012.1 GCA_905214675.1 uncultured bacterium | reverse complement strand
TTCCCTGTTTAAATTCAAGCGTGCGAACGAGCATCGCGAGTTTCGCAATTACCTAGCTCCGACTAAGATAAAATTCCGCGCAAAAAAAGCCGGATATACATCCGACTTTATTCTCACCCCTCAGCAGGTATACTATTCCCATAAATATAACATGGAATTTTTCAGGTAAGAATTTCTCGTCTTCCGCAAGAATTCTCTGTGACAAAAAATAAGCAGGTCTCCTGACTTCAGCATTCACACCCAAAGCACCTTCCCAAAAATTTCCAGTGGTATCCGCTCTGAACCAGCTATCACAGTGACGGGATCGTTCCGGACTCTCACCGGATTCCCTTTTCATCGAATGTATATTCGAACTTATTTTCTGCGGCTTAAACGCCGACTATATGAACATATAGTTTTATATTCACACCTTTTTTATATTTTGTCAACGAAACACATATTCCTTTTTGTTATATCTTAAAAGATTGATTTTTCAGATATTTGACATCATCTCGGGGCTTCCTATCCATTTTCCGATTCTGTTTTGTCATAAAAAGTTTGATTTTCTTGTAAAAATATTCTTCTCCACAAATTGCATCCGCCGCATATATATTCCATTTCGGTATATATAGCAATCATCATGAAGTCACTTTTCAATCAAATCCTCCATCGTACATCCGAGGACTTTTGAAAGACGATATAATGTTTCCGCACTTGCCTTATTGATATTCTTATTTCGCTGCTCATACATCTGGATGGAACGCAGACCGACACCGGAACACTTCGCCAATTCTGCCTGTGTACAGCTGCCAAGCATACGAATACGTTTCAGATTCGTTTCCGAAAAATACTCTCGAACTCTTGCATCTGCAATATCCGTAAATTTGCTGATATCAGCTTCGTGGAGTGTATAGTACATTTTCTGAAAATCTTCAAAAGAGATTGCCTGAAATATCTCCCTGAATCTTCTTCCGGAATACCACTGATAATAAGCAACTGCCCAGCCAATCCAATATTCACAGGAACGTTCGTATCTTGCCACCGCCTCAGTCATCCCGGTCCGTCCCATGGTTTCTTCAAGCACCTGATTTACAATCTCAATTCCACTTTATACTCTTTTTTCAATTTCAGACGCATTGACATATGTATCCCAAGAGAATATAATAGATTTACCTCACAGGTAAACTCACAAGAGAGGTGATGGATTGGAAATAACATATAAGACTCGCAAGATTGAAAAGGTGTGTACACTCGCAAGCGAAGCCGAAAAGAAATATGGTTCAGAAATGGCCGAAAAAATCCATCAGCGTATAGATGAAATAGATGCATCCGATACTGTCGAAGAAATGATTCAATTCCATATCGGAAGATGTCATTCATTAAAAGGCAATCGAAAAAGTCAATACGTAATGGATTTAGTTCATCCCTACCGACTGGTTTTCGAAAAAATAGGGCATGAAATTCAAATTGCAAATATAATGGAAATTGTAGATTATCATTAAATTTTCATTTCACTCAAGGAGGTATTACGATGGTGAAAAGTCGCAGTTTTATTGCAACACCACCGGGAGCAACTATCAAAGAGCAGTTGCTTGACAGAGGATTTAGCCAGAAAGAATTCGCATTACGCATGGGTATGTCCGAAAAACATATGAGCAAATTAATCAATGGTGAAGTTCAGTTGACTCCGGATGTTGCAGTTCGATTAGAAATGGTACTCGGCGTTCCTGCTAAGTTTTGGAATAAATTAGAAGCCACTTATCGTGAAAAACTCATAAAAGCAAATGCCGAGAACAAAATGGATGCAGATAAAGAACTTGTGAAAAAATCACCTTATCGTGAAATGTCAAAAAATGGTTGGGTACCTGAAACCAGAGATGCAACCGAAAAGGTAATTTATCTTAGAAAATATTTTGAAGTTGTAAATCTTGAAATTATCGAGGATATGCAATTATCAAAAATTGCATGTCGCAGACTTGCTGAAACAGAAAAAGGTAATCTTGCTCTATTAGCATGGGCACAGAAAGCAAAACTAGAAGCTCGTACCATCAAAACTTCATTAATCGATTTAAAAACTCTTAAGAAGAGATTACCTGAAATCAGAAGCATGACATCAATGAATCCTGCTGATTTCTGTCCTAGGCTGATCGAAATGTTAGCCAGCTGTGGTATTGCACTCGTTTTCCTGCCTCATATTGGAGGCTCCTTCTTGCATGGAGCAACTTTCTATGACGGAGATAAAATAGTTGTTGGATTAACAGTCCGCGGCAAAGATGCAGATAAATTCTGGTTTAGCCTATTCCATGAACTTGGCCATATTTTACTTGGCCACATCAACCAATCCAACGGCACAACTATTGAGGACGAAAATGCCGCCGACAACTTTGCAAAAGAGACATTAATTCCTACTGCAGAATTTAATGCATTTACTTCTTTAAATGATTTTTCAAAGGCATCCATTTATTCCTTTGCTCAGGAACAAAATATCCTTTGTGGAATTGTCGTCGGACGCCTGCAAAAGGAAGGCTTCATAAATTATAATCGTTGCAATGATTTAAAGACCAAATATGCATTATCAGTATAAAAATCACTAAAGATTTATGGATAATATAAATGAAAATCAAGTAAACGCCAAATATTCCTACAGATTTTCGAATTCTCAGACCTCCTCCATAATTGTAATCTATAGATACTTAGAGCATTTCGCTATAATTATGGAGGATAGGTTACGGAATATTGTGGTCAAGCTTTTTTGTAACATTTATGGCTAAAAATACAATGCATTGCTGCACGGATGATATCCGCAGTCTTCCTTGTATGTAAAGGATGCTCCGCACTGCCTCTGGCAACTTTGTCCTTGACATACACAGTTACCTTCGAGTTGAAAGGACGGTGTGAAATTTTTTCTGTAAATTCAGATCTTCAAATTTTTTTGTATCCCTTCCTGATCCGCAGCCAAAATCCAATACGCTGTTTCCATGCAATGCACACTGAAAACGTTCCTGTATATCACTGAAATCGTACCCTGTACAAAGGCATCTGCATTCTGGTCATAATATTTTAATGTTTCATCAGTCATCAGTCATTTCTACCCTCATCTAATTTTCTGAGTCAAGAAACAAATATAAGGTTTTTCATTTGTCAGTCAACTCATTCCATATTTCTATTTTACCCCCACATACTCCCAGGTCACGGTATCCAGCAATAAAAACTCCTGTGTTCCGATCGGTCTGCCGTCCCGGTAGGTGGAAAATACATCTGTACTGATCAGATTTTTTTCTCTTGTTATTTCATTCATCGGCGTATGGCCTACTACCTGAAGCAGTTTCCGCGGTTTATACAAACGTATGCCTGGTCGCTGCGGACGCAGCCAGATAGGCGACATATCGTTCCACATCTCTATTCGTCCCAATTTATTGATTTCTTCCACAACCGCATCCACATCGTGGTATTTGGATTTTGGGACATATTCCTCAACAAAATAATTCAGCACGCCGCCATGGGAAAACAGTACATTGTCGATCTTCTGAACAAATTGGATCGGATGATCTTCCGGAACGGTCCTGCGAAGTTCCAGCAGCTTTCTCTGTACTGTTGCGGATGCCATGGAACTGTAGCCACTCTCCAGACAATGCCAGAAGTAACTGAGGTCATGATTGCCATAACACCATGCTGTATCCGGAAATTCCAAAGCAAACCTTATCGCTTCGTCGTAGGTCTCTTCATAAAGTGCAATGTCATATTCTCTGTCCCAGTCATCCGGAATATCCATCAAACATACCGCACGATCTGCTTTCCCTGTATCCATCAAATCTGCTGCCTGCCGGAACATCTGTGGTTTCAGATGCACATCCGGAATTACTAAAACTTTCATTTATCTCACGCTCTCTTTCTCTTCTGTAATTTTTTTCAACTTTCCAATCGCTTCTTTTATCCAGATTTCTGTAACTTTATTTTCTTCTGTCTCCGGATCGTTTTCTGTTATTTTTCTTTACTGTACGGATTCTCTTTACAGATCTTTCAGTCTCACTCCGCCTGCTGTTTTCCAGTCCATATTTCCGTTTGAGGTATGTCCGAGGATCACTGCGGATGCGGCTGACGGAGCACTGAACTCGTAATTTCGGACAAATTTTCTCTCTGAAATCACACCGTCTGCTTCCAGCTTATTTCTCAGATTGTAGTATGTTTTTCCTCTTGTCTCCAACGATGGAACGATATGATCCGAAACAATCGAATCCTTCAGCACGGTAAATCCTCCGGCACTGACAAAACCTTTTGCATTTGCACCGGATCCTTTGCAGTACAAATAAATGGTATCGTCTGTTGCCTGTGGTGCCGGAAGCAGCACTTTATAGCCAAGCGTGCTGATCAGGATTTTTACGTTTTCGATAAATTCTTCCATCACTGCGACCTGTGATTCTTTCATCACAGTATTCTTATAGGTATTTTTGGTAAGGACCACATAACTTTTACTGTCACGTGCGATTTCTACCAGGCGATTTTCCAGATAACGGATCAGTGCTTTGTTCAAATCTCTTCCGACAAAGATCACCGCTGTATTCCAGTAATATTTTTCTTTCCCTGTCTGATAATCTCTCAGATGCTGGTTCAGTCTTTCCAGTACATTTTCTGCCTCACCGATGTATACGGAGGCATCTCCGTCCTCTTCCTGGCAGAACAGAAAATAAACACCTGCCCCTTTCATATCTTCCCGGTCGCAGTTGTGTACTTCTGTTCTTGGGATCTTGATTGCTTTTCCGTATGCCATATTCTCTTTTCCTTCTTATTTTCTCTTAATCGCTTTATCTCAATATCCTCTCCATCTGTTCTATGATCTCCTGCACTTCATAATTGATCAGGCAGTTCATAAGATCAAAGGATATTTCTTTTCCTTCTCTGCCATACTGTTTTTCGTAAGCGGCTGCTTTTTCTTCGTCGTGGTCTTTGTATCTGGCTTTTCCGATCAGGTAGGCATCGGAGTTGGCATAATCCGGATAATCTTTGGCTTTCTGAATAAAAAAGCTTTCTCGTTTCTGCAAAAGATCGCGTTTCAGTCTGCTTACGTTTTCCAGAAAGGTGGCTGTGACTTCCGGATAATGCTCTTTGATGTAAATGAGATTTCGGTACAGGCAGGTTGCACTCTTTTCCATCAGCCTGCGTTCTTTTTCATTTGGGAAATCTTTGTACTCTTCCGGCCGGACGGACTTTCCTTCGATGGATCTTTTCAGTTCATCCAACCAGTAGGTGTGTCTTTGTATATTGTCCGGAAACATAAAATAGGTGGAAAATTCGTGGTCGATCATCGGTGCAAGCCTCAGGATCTGTCCGGATGCATTGCACACAAATGCAATATTTTCATAATGATAATTCTGATCGCCTTTCAGGACGGAGATCAGGATCTGCATTGCCAGATTTTCTGCGATCTCCCGGTTTTTCTGAAAATAATCTGCTTCCAGAATTTCGGTGTAATCATAAAACATCTGACAGTAATTTAAGTAATCATCGATCTGAACTTTGTCATCCGGATACGCCCGGAAAAATTCAAGCAGATTTAAAAGATGCTCTCCTTCTTCGTAGATCATCGGAGATACGGTCCCGTAATCATAATATTTGCCGCACTCTGCCTCATATCCTCTGCAAAGGGCAAGCTGATACTGCGGTGCCGGAATAAAATAGGCATCGATCACCCAGGACCAGAATACTTCTGCATAGGCAAACAACGGCGTAGAGAGCGGCTTTGATTTTGTGAGCGGTTTAAAGACCATCCGTCCTTCAAACACCGGGAAATGTTTTTCTCCGCTGACCACACCGACGGCCTCCGCTTTCAGATTTCCTGTTCTTTCTGCATAATTATAAATCTGCGGATCCCAGTTTATTGTTTCCGGATTTGCCCTACCATTTTCTGTTTTATTTGTCTGCTGTCTCATACGAACCCCTTCGCCATCGCTTCTGCGGTCTGTGTGGAATAAACGGTGTATTTGTCAATGATTTCTGCCGGAACGCCCTGCATGATCTTCGCTTCGTTGCAGTAAGTGACAAAGGCACCTTTGAGCACCGCCGATGAGCCTTCCGTATCCGTGATCAGGGATGCAATCTGCCCGGATGTTGCCGATTCCATCGTGGTGATCGTCATCTTTTTTTCGATCAGCAGTTTTGTCAGTTTCCGGTAATCTTCTCTTATTTCTTTTTCATCATATTTTTCTGCCATGCTCAAACACTTCCTTTATTTATGATCTCTTTTTAGGGATAAAGCTGTCAAAAATGATCACATCAAATGTTTTTTCTGCTTCTTCCAGTTCCTTCTGGTTTTTTATGGTCCATGCAACATTCTCCGGTTTGAAAAGTTTTCTGCACAGAGTATAGGAAAAATCCTTTTTCCATAAATGGTTATACGCAATGAAATCCGGTTTTGTAAGAAAATTCAGCATGAGATTTGACAGTAAAAATTTTTCATACCATTTTCTGTTAATCTTGTCTTTAAAATAATTTGTGGAAAGCTGTCCGCGAATGATCTCCGGTCTGTGATCTTTGAACCATTTCACTGCAAACGGATGGAACGATTCCATACAGTAACATCCTCGATAAGAATCCATTCTTTCTGCCATAAGCTGCGTTGTTTTTTTCCAGTCTCCTTCTGATTTCACCTCAACGATCAGCGGAACTTTTCCATCTATCACTTTGAGAACCTCATCAAACAGCGGAATTTTTTCGTCTGATTTTGCAAGCCGGTAATGTTTCAACTCATCATAAGAACATTCCGTAAGCTTTTTGTCAAACCCACACATTCTCTGCAGTGTTTCATCATGAAAAACAACCAGTCGGTTGTCTGTTGTCAGCTGTACATCCAGTTCAATGCCATAGCCCTGCTGTACCGCTCTTTGAAATGCCGGGATGGAATTCTCCGGTGCTTCCGATTCGTTATCAAAATAGACCGCGGCGGTCTTTCTTTAAAATCACCGGAATTCAAAAAGATACACAGACCATTTCCGTATTCTCTGGAAAATACAAGTGGGATCCCCGACTCTGTTTCAAAATACACATCAACATCTTCTGCAACTTTTCCCCAGCATATTTCTGCGTCATGAAGCACAAAATCTTCCGGCAGATTGCTGAATCTGTCTTCTTCCAGGCATTCCTCCGTCTTATGGTAATGTACCGTTTCTGTCTGCTCAAAATTAACGATCTTACATCCAAACATGTTTTGCAGCAACTCATTCTTGGTCCTTCTGTAGATGACATCGTGTGCACCGATCAGTTTTCCTCCTTTTCGCACATACCTCACCAGCGTTTCATTGATTCGCTTCGCCGCATAAATATTGGAAGAAAACTTGGTACAATCGGTGACGATCAAAATGATCGCATAAATTTCCTGCAAATTTTTCGAAAGAATTTCCACCGGTTCACTCATGATCTCAATAAAATAATCATCCAGTTTCAGTTTGTTCACGATTTTTTCAATGATCGCATCATCAAAATCCGCCCAGAATAAAATGTGGCTCTTTTTCTCCGTGATCATTTTTTCTTTTGATGAATTTGTCAGATATTTTATAATTCTCGCTAAAACGCCCTCAAAGAAGTCAAAGGTCACGATCACGCCATTATAATTTTTTAATTCTTTTATATCTTCCGGTATATTTTTGCCCCACTCGAATCCTTTCATCATGATCGGAATAATATTTTTTCCCTGTCTGATCGCATAAGCTACTTCCAGACGCAGCCAGTCATCTTCATTGACGCACCGCTCCAGAGAATTTGGCGGTAAAATCACCAGAACATCATTACACTCATCGATCACTTCCAGAAGTTTTGCATTAAATTTTCCAGATGAGAGTGATTCTATATCATAAAATACTTTATACCCCAATGCTGACAGCTTTTCGTTTAAAAGATATGCCAGGGCTTCTCCTCCACTTCTTCTGTCTTTTCTCCAAAAATCGTTGCAAATTTATCCTACTTTTCAGTATACATCATATTTTCTCAAAAGAAAATGATTGCCTGAGCAAAAATCTATGCTATAATTTAGAACAGTTCACAGGGTTCCCAAAGCTGGAATCCTATGATGGATAACAGAAAATTTTTAACAGGAGATGTAAGAAAATGGAAAAAATCCGAATTGGTATTGTTGGCTATGGCAACATTGGACGCGGCGTTGAGCAGTCCATCAAACGCAATGATGATATGGAACTGAAAGCAGTTTTCACAAGAAGAGATCCTGCCGGTGTTTCTATTCAGACTGAAGGTGCTGTTGTAAAGCATTTCGATGATATGGAAGCTATGAAAAATGAGATCGATGTTATGATCCTCTGCGGCGGTTCTGCTACCGATCTGCCGGTCATCGGACCAAAAGTTGCTGCTTCTTTCAACACGATCGACAGTTTCGATACACACGCAAGAATCCCGGAATATTTTGCAAGCGTAGATAAGGCTGCAAAGGAAGGCGGAAACATCGGCATTATCTCTGTCGGCTGGGATCCGGGTATGTTCTCTTTGAACCGTCTGTATGCAGAATCCATCCTGGTTCAGGGAAGCACTTATACATTCTGGGGCAAGGGCGTAAGCCAGGGACATTCTGACGCGATCCGCCGTATCGAAGGCGTTAAAAATGCGATCCAGTACACCGTTCCGATCGAATCTGCCATGGAACAGGTAAGAAGCGGAAGCGAACCGACACTGACTACCAGAGAGAAACATTTAAGAGAATGTTATGTCGTTGCGGAAGAAGGTGCAGATAAAGCTGCCATCGAAAAAGCGATCAAGACAATGCCGAACTATTTCGATGAATACGATACAACCGTAAACTTCATTTCAGAAGAAGAATTAAAGGCTCATCACAGCAAGATGCCGCACGGCGGTTTTGTGATCCGCACCGGTGAAACCGGATGTGAGGGCAACAAGCATGTGATTGAATATTCTCTGAAGCTGGATTCGAATCCGGAATTTACCGGAAGTGTTCTGGTTGCTTATGCACGTGCTGCATATCGTCTGTCCAAGAATGGAGAATCCGGAGCAAGAAGCGTATTCGATATCGCACCGGCTATGCTGTCTCAGAAAACACCGGAAGAACTGAGAGCTTCCATGCTGTAATGAGACCTGGTTCAAAAGCCTGAAACTGAATTTACACAACGTAAAAAGCAGAGCACAGGACGTGTTTTCCGTCACGGTGTCTCTGCTTTTTGTTTTGTATCTTCGTTACGGCAGCCTGCACTGCACGTTTTCTTTTTTGCTTTTACTTACATTTCACGCTCTTCTTTGCACTCCACTTGCTGTAAGCGGTCTTTCCGTTTGCTTTTTTGTAAGCACGGATGCGCACGTAATATCTGCTCTTCTTTTTCAGCTTTTTGATGGTCTTTGATGTCGCTGCCGCTTTTTTTACGGTAACTTTCTTTTTGTTTTTGGTAAATTTCGCATTGTGTGCATACTGGATCTCATAACCGTCTGCACCGGAGAGTTTCTTCCATTTTAATTTGATGGTTCCGGCTTTCGATGAGGTCAGAGCCGTGACCGTCACTTTTTTCCTGGTGATATTCGCTGAAGTATTTCCGCTGTTGTTTCCGGAAGCTGCAGCTTTTGTCTCTGTATAGGCAATGTTATTTTGCTTTGCATATTTGATCGCATAAGAACCTTTCGGCGCATAAATTTTCGCGTCTACAACCTGCTCTTTGCTGCCACCCCAGTAATAACCGGTTGCCAGACATTCTTCTCCGATTTCGGTCACACTCGCCGGTATCGTGATCTTCCTCAGATTTTCGCATGCATAAAAGGCCTTTTTCCCGATCGACTTCAGCCCTTCTTTAATCTCTGCTTCTTTCAGGTTGCTGAAATAATAGAACGCTTCCTCCGGGATACTGGTGATTCCTTTTTCGATCACGATCTTTGTGACGCACTCGCGGATATCTTTCCAGGAATTATCTGCAGAACTGTAGCTGTAGGAACGTGCTGTCGAGGACACCGGATAGCGGTAATGTGCTTCCTTATCGATATCGATTGCACCGATTCCGGAGATCGTCAGCACTCCATTTGCAAGGCTCCACACAGCATTCTCACCGGCTATGCGGTACACCTTTTTCTGAAAAGCTCCGCTGTTTGCATCAATGGAATAAAAGGCAACGGTGTTCGAACTGGAAGCACTGTAGACAATTTTTGAACCATTTACGATCGGATGACAGTCGGAAATCGGGGCCGGTGCCGTAAACTCCCGGCTGACAGTCTCGCCGTTTCCATCCAGAAATACATAGTGCAGTATAGAAACAGAAAGCGGATCGTTGTCTGTGATTTTCTGTGTCTTTCCGGTTTCTTCCCAAGAGAGCATAAAACGATTGTCGTTGATCTTCGTAAGTTTTACGCCGAGGAAACTTGCACCGTCTCCGGTAAAATCTGTGAGCCATCTGACCGTTGCTGCATCTTCGGTAAAATTGTTTTTCGGTGTGATCGTCAGATACAAGTTGTGCGGCATATCACTTGTCACATTGTCATACTGGCTCTGATCGATGGATGTTCCGACACTGAAAACATTTGAGGAGGATACTGCTAAATCATCCACACTCGCATAACAGGCAATTGCCCATGCATCGGTACGAAAGCCTCCATATTCCAGAACAGACAGACTCTGTTTTTTCATGGAAGCGGTATCGTATTTTGAAAGTTCCGTACATCGTCCGCCCTCACTCTGTTCCAGAACATAAAGCTGTGCACCGTCAGACTTGATGTACTGTGCAAAAGAATGTCCAAGGTTGCAGTCCACAATGGATCCTTTCAATGTTGTCTTATCAATCTGAACCATCAGATAGCCCTGATGTCCCTGGCCTACGCCGGCATCTACGTAGCCTTCATGTCCGGTTACAAGATAAAGATTGTTTCCGGATTCTGCCATCTCCACACATCCATAGTCAAACGGATAACGCACTTCGCCGCCGAACAGCTCCGGATCGCCGGTGATGGATGCTGCTCCGAGACGTCTCCAGTTTTTGTCATATTTGATGACCCGGATCACTTCTTTGGTGTCGCTCTGCTCCGTGTTGTTCTGTGCTTCTGCAAGATAATAAGCATCCTGCCCTGCATAAAAGCCGCCCCAGATCGGCAATTCCAGATCCAGTGAACCTTTTCGCTGAAGGTTAAACTGCGTATCATAATATTCCACCCGGACTTTACTGCCGTCATAGGCTACCCGCATATATCCGTTGTCTGTTACGGCCATATTTACCTTGTTTCTTAAAGATACCGTAAGGTTATCGACTGCCGTCGGCACCGTATTTCCCGCCGCATTCGTCATTTTCTGCGGCATCAGAATACACGCCAGAACAAGCAGCACACCAAGCACGATCTTTTTTCCTTTTTCTGCTGTTTTTTTCATGCGTTTTCTCCTTTCTTTCCTTTGGCAGATGTTTTTTCTCTGCCTGACATTTTCTTCATCTGCTCTTTTGTATCAATATCAGAAAATTCTTCTTGGTTTTCAATCTTCACATAACAGCATGCGTGTTTTTTCAGAATGGCTCTTCCGCCCTTATCTCCTTCCAGCTGCATCAGCTCCGGGATCAGATCTGCACGGAACATACAGGGATTTCCAACCTGCTCACCGCAGCGCAGCGAAAACGATGACTGCTTTGCAGACCTGTCCTGCATAACTGCTGCCCGAATCAGCGCTTCGATGCTTTTTTCACTCAAGTTCGGCTGATCGGCAACTGTAAACATCAGATAATCCCACGATTTCTTTTTCTCTGTTTCTGTTTCGGAAGAAATCTCTTCTTCTGCAAAACAACATTCTTTTCTCTCAGGAGTATACGCTTCCTGTACTGCACGGATCCCTGCCTTTATGGTATAGGACACGCCAAGTCTGCTCTCTTCGCAAAATACGGCATGTACACCGGAATACTCCTTCACTTCCTGATAAATTTCCGGATACTGCGTAACTACCGTCAGGGAAATATTCTGCGGATTTTTTGCTCTGATCCGGAGCAGTTTCTCAAACGTATGGAGATAGAGCGACTTTCCGTTCCAGTCCTGGAGCAGTTTGTTTGCATTTCCAAAACGGCGGCTGTTTCCAGCCGCCATATAAATGATATGTATCATGATTCTTTGACACGACGGTCGATTTCTTTCCACTGTGGATCGAGCATGCTCATCAGAATCTTTTCCGGAGTGAACGGTACGGTTCGGTGCCATACGCCGGTCGCACGGTAAATCGCATGGGCGAGTGCCGGTGCTGGGGTGTTGATCACGATCTCACCGATGGATTTGACACCAAACGGGCCGCTTGGCTCGTAGCTGGTTTCAAATTCTACGTTGATCCTGCCCATATCCAGACGCGTCGGGATCTTGTACTGCATAAAGCTGTTCTCTGCGATTTTTCCCTGTGCGTTGTAGGTCACATTTTCATAAAGTGCCATGCCGATTCCCTGTCCGATACCGCCCTCTGCCTGTACTCTGGCGAGGTTTGGATTAACCGGGATGCCACAGTCGATCACAGCCTGATAATCCAGGATCTCGATGCTTCCTGTCTCTTTGTCCAGCTCGATCTCTACCATTCCGACCATATAAGGTGGCGGGGATACCGGGGAAGAATAGGTGGCTGTCACATCCACCGGGATCAGGTTATTGACCTGGGATTTTGTAGCGATATCTGCAAGGCTTACTGATTTCCTGCCGTCGATCAGATAGACTTTCTCACCGTCAAAATCGACTTCTTCCAGCTCACACTTAAGCATGCCTGCTCCGATCTTTTTGATGTTTTCCCGCAACTGCAGTGCTGCATTCTGCGTTGCCATTCCTGTCACATAAGTGGTGGAGGATGCATAAGACCCGGAGTCATATGGGGATGCATCCGTATCTGCCCCGAAAACGGAAATCTGGTCTGCATCACAGTCCAGCACTTCTGCTGCCATCTGCGCAAGGATCGTATCGCATCCCGTTCCCATATCAGCCGCTCCGATCATCATGTTATAAGTTCCACCGTCACCGAGTTTTAAGGTACAGGAACCGACATCGACATTGGAAATACAGGATCCCTGCATTGCCAGTGCCATGCCTGCTGCACGCACTTTTCCATTTCCCATGTCACGCACCGGATATTTTTCTTTCCAGTGGAAGTTGTCGGCACAGTGTTCGATACAGCGATCCAGTGCACAGGCATTTGCCGTCTCACCGAAGTAAGCCGGCATGAACATACCTTCACGGACGATATTTTTCATACGGATCTCCACCGGATCCATGTGCAGTTTCTCCGCCAGCTCATTGACTGCGGATTCCAGTGCGAAAATACCCTGTGTCGCACCGTAGCCGCGGTAGGCTCCGGCTGCCTGAACATTCGTATAGACTACGTCGCAGGAAAATCTGGTTGCCTCACAGCCTCCGGTATAAAGCGGAAGTGCTTTATGTCCGGAAAGTCCTACAGTCGTAGTTCCGTGTTCTCCGTATGCACCGGTATTGGATAAGGTGTAAAGGTCGATGGCCCGGATATGCCCGTCCTTCATCGCACCTAAGCGGACCGTCACTTCCATCTCATGTCTCGGAGAAGCGATCGTCTGACATTCTTTTCGGCTGTAGATCAGTTTACATGGTTTCTTTGTCATCCAGGTCACAAATGCCGGATAAACTTCGCATACTGCTGTCTGTTTTGCCCCGAATCCGCCACCGATACGCGGTTTTTCCGCACGCACCATCGATTTTGGGATTCCAAGTGCGTTGGCAATGATACGTCTTACATGAAAGACGATCTGTGTGGAACTGATGCAGTGGAGACGTCCGTAACGGTCGATCTCGCAGTAAGCACGGATGGTTTCCATATACCCCTGCTGTGCTGCCTTGATCCGCCAGTTGTGTTCGATCACTTCATCACATTCACTCAACACCTGCTCTACGTCGCCATGGGCATCTTCTTCGTGATGCAGAAGGTTACGTTTCACATCACCGGTATTTCCATAGGATTTCCAGTTCTCCTCCGGATGTACCAGAACCTCGTTATCGAGGGCTTTGTGAAAATCCAGCACCGGCTCCAGAATCTGATATTTTACCTTGATCAAACGCAGTGCTTTATCGACTGCTTTTTCCGTCTCACCGACCACGATCGCCACCGGATCACCGACACAGCGTACTCTCTGATCGAGGATCAGACGGTCATACGGCGATGGCTCCGGATAAGTCTGTCCGGCAATACAGAAGCGTTCTTTCGGCACATCTTTCCAGGTATAGATGGCTTCGATACCCGGAACTTTGGCAGCTGCCACTGTTTTGACCTCTTCTACCAGAGCATGGGCATGTGGACTGCGGAGCAGTTTTACCACCAGGCAGTCCTGCGGCACAATATCATCCATGAAAACCGGTTTTCCGAGCAGAAGCTGGTTTGAATCTTTTTTCGGAACACATTTTCCGACCATATGATAATCTTTTCGATCTCGCTTAAATTCACTCATGCTTCCACTCCCTTCCGATATCCGCACCATAGACTTCTGCTTCCAGATCAAGTGGTGCCGCTTCTTTTTTGCTGTTCAGATAGTTGCGGAGCGAACGCAGCTGGCTCTGATATCCGGTACAGCGGCAGAGATTTCCCGATAAATATTCGAGGATCTCTTCGTCAGTCGGATCTGGATTTTCACGCAGCAGTGCCACGATATTTACGATATAACCCGGATTGCAGAATCCGCACTGATCGGCACCCTGCACTGCAAAAAAATCCGTAAATTTCTTTGCTTCTTCCTGGAGGCCTTCTAAGGTATCTACTTTTCTTCCTGATGCACGTCCGACCGGAACGCTGCAGGAAAGCACTGGTTTTCCATCCAGTAAAACGGTGCAAAGCCCGCAGTTTCCGGTCTCACATCCTCTTTTGACGGAAAAACATTTATGTTTTCTGCAAAAATCAAGGAGCACCATATCGGCATCCACCGAATCTGTGATCTTTTTTCCATTTAATGTAATGGTCACTTCCATCAGCACTTTTCCTCCTCTCCGACATTTTCTGTCTCGATCGCATGCAGTGCACGTTTTACAAGCACCTGACAGACGATCTTCCGATATGTAGCTCCGGCTCTCATATTACTGCCGAAACGGATCTGCTCTGCAGCCTGCATGGCAAATTTTTCGATATTTTCTTCGTTTACCTCGGTTAAGATACCATCCTTATCCCAGACGGTCTCCGCAAGATGCGGCGTTGCCCCGACTGCTGCGACATAGCCTTCTTCCCGTTTTGCCACCGCACAGGTCAGCACCGGAAAATCTGTGGACTGGTTTCTCTGACTTAAATACACCACTGCCTTTACCTTTTTCGGCACGATCACCGAAACAAGAATATCCCTTGTCTTTCTTGGCATTTTTACAAACTCATCCAGATCCAGGATGCCTGCATGATGTAACTGCACCTTTGCACCCATGGCACGGAAGATCGTCATCACATCCGAAAATCCGTAACGTCCCCAGAGACTGCCGCCCACTGTAGCCACATTCCGGAACTGTACCCCGACGATATGTTTCACCGACTCGGCAAACGCACCTTTCGTGTAAGCATTTAATGCCTCGTTTGTCTCAAGTTCCCGAAGCGAAACATACGCTCCGATGCGAAATTCTTTTTCATCTTCTTCTATCTGATCCAGTCCAAGACCGGACAGATCGATCGCCGTTCCAAACGGCCGCTTCCGCATCTTCAGCCAGAGCATACCGCCGAGAACAAAATTATTTTTTTTCTGGTAAAGCCCATAGGCCTCTTCCAGACTTTCTGCCCTTACGTACTGATTAAAATATCCCATACTGTCCTTTCTCTTTCATTTAAAGACTACTTCTGACATTTTGCGGAACATCCCCGCAATCTGCCGGAGGCGATATCAGACTGGAAAATAATTCCCGCCACTGATATCAATTTATCTCACATCTAATACAATTCCAGCTCATACATTGCTTCCCACTTCAGCTTTTCTTCTTCCAGAAATTCCAGCATCTTTTCTTTTTCTTCCGGTTTTGTTTTCCAGGAAAGTCCACACCCTGCAGAAATCTCGGATGGAAGCGGGATCAGCCGCCCGAAAATCCTCATCTGCTGTGCCCTCTTTTCCATCGCCATCGCCGCTGTTGTAGTCGAAAATGTGATCACCAGATGCTTTGTTTTTTTTCTCATATCACGGACTTACGAGCAGGGAGGCCTGCGTCATCTTTTCTGCGATCTCATACATGTTCGTCACTTCTCCGACTGCAAGCCTGTCCGTCAGACCATAGTGATTTAAACAAGTCCCGCATGTTAAAATTTTTACACCCTGTTCTTCCAGTGCTTTCAGATCCTCCAGCGACTGAGAGCCCTCACAGGTGATAAATGCACCGCCATTATAAAAAAGCATGGTTTTCGGCAGATCTTCCTGCTGCGAAATCGCATAAATAAAGCCTTTCAGCAGTACGCTTCCAAGCTCCGGATCCCCGTCCCCCATCACAGATGAGCGGATCACAACCACCTTATTGCTCTCTTTTGCCGGTGTGCAGTCGCAGAATTTTCCACTGTCACCTTCTTTTTTCTCATCGTTATCCACCACGTTTTCCACGGTGATGCACACACGGTATTTTCCTTCTTCAAGCTTTTCGCTTGTGGTCTTATAACCTTTCTGGTCTGCCATCTTTTTCAGATTTTCGACTGCAATTTCATTGTCAACCAGTGTCTCCACCACATCGGCACCTTTTAAAGATGCAATCGCATTTTTGGTCTTAACAACCGGGATCGGGCATGCATCGCCCATTGCATTTACTGTGATCATTTTGTATCCTCCTTATCTGTATCTGGATGCTGCATATAAAAAATTTCTTTTTGTCTTTCTATTTCTGCTTTCAACTGTTCCTTTGACGGTAAATATGTGAGATATTTTGACATGAATAATCGGTCATTATCATGCAGCACAGAATACCGTGCAATATCTTCATCCGTTTCAGAGCAAAGTAAAATTCCAAGCGTTGGATTATCTCCCTCTTTGCACTTTAACTCATCATACATACGAACATACATGTCAATCTGACCAACATCCTGATGCGTAATCTTTCCCATTTTCAAATCGATCAGTACATAACATTTTAATTCAATATTGTAGAAAACAAGATCAATATAATAGTCCTCTGTTTCCGTCACAATATGCTGCTGCCTTGCCACAAAAGCAAATCCTTTTCCCATTTCCATTAAAAAGTCTCGAATGTGCGTCAAAATAGCCGATTCCAAATCATTTTCCAAATAGGTGCTTTCATTTTCAAATCCCAGAAATTCCGCAATAATCGGATTTTTAAAAAGTTCAAATTGATTTTTCTGATTCTCTCTGGTTTTCTGTAACATTTCATTTATCACAGCTTCTTTTTGTGGTGCCTGCATTAACCTGTAATAATACTGTGTTGCTATATTTCGATCTAATGTTCTTGAGCTCCAACCTTCCTGTGCTGCTTCTTTCATATACCAGATTCTTGCCGTTTCGTCTGCAACACGCAATAAACTTCTAAAATGTGTCCAGTTTAAATTGTGAACGCATGCGTTCACAATCTGCTCATCCGGAAATGCCAGATAAAATTTTCTGAAATATTGAAGATTACGCTTTGAATAACTTTTTCCGTACTCTTTTGTAAGCTCTTCCGAGAGTACATCCATCAATGCTTTTCCATACTCTGCTCTCTCTTTTCCATTCTGCTCCTGCTCGACAATCCTTTTGCCGATATGCCAGTATGTGAGCACAATGATTTTATTGGTTGTCTGATAAGCGATCTCTCTTCCTGATGAAATGATATCTTTTATATCCGTAATTACCGCCTGATATGCTGTTATTTCATTTTTCACAGACATCCTCCTCAATTCACATAGATATCTTTTTCTTTTTTTTCCGTAAACCTTCCGACGATCGCCGCCGGCATTCCGGCTTCTCTTAATTCTTTTTCAAATGCCGCTGCGTCTTCTTTTTTCACGGCAAATAAAAGTCCTCCGGAGGTCTGCGGATCAAAGAGCAGTTCTTCCATCGCAAATGGAATATATTTTGAAAATGTCACACGTTCTGCGACATGATTGCGGTTTCGCTGTGCTGCCGCTGTCAGCAGAAATTCTTCTGCGCAGTGCAATGCACCGCGGATGACCGGAAGAGAAATGCTGTCAATTTCTGCCGAAACAGTATCGTTTATCATTTCACTTAAATGTCCTAAAAATCCAAATCCGGTGACATCGGTGCAGGCATGTATCTCGTAACGATGGCTGATTTCTGCTGCTTTTTTATTGAGCATGGTCATCGAAGCGACTGCCTCCTCCATGGCTCCTTTCGGTGCCTGTCCGACACGGTTTGCATTACACACCAGACCGACTCCGAGTTTCTTGGTAAAGATCAGTACATCCGATGGTCTGCCCTTGTCATTTGCATAGATCTGTTTTGGATTTACAATACCCATCACCGACAGTCCGTATTTGACATCGGTATCGGCAATGGAATGACCTCCCGCCAGCGTTCCGCCCGCCTCGATCACTTTTTGGGCCCCGCCCTGCATAATCTTTCCCAGGATATTTAAATCCATTTTTTCCGGAAAACAAAGGATGTTCAGTGCTGTCTTTACCGTTCCGCCCATCGCATAAATGTCACTTAAAGCATTTGCCGCTGCAATCTGCCCGAATAAATACGGATCTTCCAGCATCGGCGGAAAAAAGTCCAGAGTCTGGACAATAGCGGTATCTTCCGTGATCTGATAAACAGCCGCATCATCCCGGCTGTCGTAACCGATCAGAAGACCAGGATCTTTTTCTCCCCGTGGGATCTTGTCAAGTACATGACTTAAAAGATCCGGCCCTAATTTTGCCGTACATCCGCCACCCTTACAAAATACAATCTCTTCTGCCATCTCACCCCTCCAATTCTTCTGCAATCTCCCGGATCGCTTCTGCGGCTGTAAGCGCCTCTTTTTCTGTATTATAATACGAAAAACTGAAACGCACCATGCCCTGCTTCTGTGTTCCAAAATACTGGTGCATCAGCGGTGCACAGTGAGCTCCCGGACGCGTCGCGATCTCATAATCTTCCCAGAGCCATTCGCTGACCTGCGAGGAATCCACGTTTCCGATATTCAGTGCGGCAATCGGGCATCTGTGCTTATCCGAAAAATCACCATATATTTTTACATCAGGAATCTGCCTGACCTCTGAAACAAAACATTCCATCAGATTTCGCTCTTTTTTCCATATCTCTTCTGATGTAATTTTCTGAATTTGCTGCACACCGGCAAGAAGCCCGGCAATCCCGTGACCGTTTAGCGTTCCGCTCTCAAGATGCTCCGGGAATTCTTCCGGCTGCGTTTTCAGGAAACTGTGCACGCCGGTCCCACCGCTTTTCAGAGGCCGGATTTCTACTCCTTCGGCGACATAAATTCCTCCCGTCCCCTGCGGTCCGAACAGGCTTTTATGCCCGGTAAAACAAAGCACATCGATATGCATCTGCCTGACATCGATCGGAACTACACCGGCAGTCTGCGAAGCATCTGCGATCAGAAACAGCCCATGCCGCCTTGCCATCTCTCCCATCCGCTGCATATCCGTAAGGTTTCCGGTCAGGTTCGATGCATGCGTGCAGACGATGGCTTTTGTATTTTCCCGAATAGCTGCTTCGATTGCATCAAAATCTACCGTTCCGTTCTCTCCGCTCGCCGCAATTGTAAGTTCAACACCTTTTTTCTGCATCGCATAGAGAGGACGCAGCACTGAATTGTGCTCCATCTGCGTCGTGATCACATGATCTCCCGGAAGAAACATCCCCCGGATGGCCATATTCAGAGCCTCCGTAGCATTGGAGGTAAAGACCAGCCTGGATGGATCACTGCCACCGAAAAAATCGCAGAGCGTCCTCCTTGCCTCATAGATCGTTCTGGAGGCTCCAAGGGCTGCATCCGAAAAACCACGCCCCGGATTTCCGAAATTTTTCATGGCATGAAGAACCGCATCATAAACTGCCTGCGGTTTCTGAAGCGTTGTCGCTGCATTGTCCAGATAAATCATTTTATCATCCCCACACTTTCTGTAAATCGTTTTTAATGTGATTTAACAATTTATTGCTCTCCTCTATATAAAATAAAGGCAGGAGTCCTTTACATCTATTGTAACAGATGGATTTTTTCACAGCTTATACAGATTTCTGTGATCTTCTCCGGCAGAGATGCCACTTTTTCTTTCGACAAAAGCATCATAAGTTCTGCCTCTGTCCCTTCCATCTGACAGCTTACCGACCAGCTTCGAAGTTCCTCTGAGATGCTGTATCTGCTGATCGTGATCCGATTCCACGATTTCTTCCATTCCAAAGCTCGTTCTTTTGAAAGTACGATATCCCCCGGATAAATGGCGATCGCACGATATCTTTTCCGGTCTTCCGGCTCAGTAGCCGGGACTCTCAGCGAAAGATTCCATTCTTTTGCGTACACCTGATCTTTGCTGATCCAGTCAATCTTTGAAATGTTATTGCAGCCCACCAGTTTTGCCTGTCCGGCTGTCTGCGGCTCTGCAAAAAATTCCCTTTTTTCGCGAATTGAACTGAATCTGCCGTTTTCCATGCTTCCGATCCGGTCTGCCAGGCGGTAAACCTCTTCCTGATTGTGCGAAACAAAAAGAATCGGTTTGCCAAAATCATGCAGCATCTCCATCACTTCTCTCTCCATCTTCCGCTTGATGTGCTCATCCAGTGCAGAAAACGGCTCATCTAAAAGGATACACTGCGGCTCGGCCGCCAGCATGCGGATCATGGCAAGCCGCTGTTTCTGTCCTCCGGAAAGATGATCCGGATAACTGTCCGCATAATCACCGAGTCCATATTTTTCCAGCCACTTCTGCACCTGCACCGGATCCTTCTTTTTCATCACAATGCTGATGTTTTCTGCCGCTGTCATCGTCGGAAACAGGGC
Source organism: uncultured bacterium (assembly GCA_905214675.1). Classification (GTDB taxonomy): domain Bacteria; phylum Bacillota; class Clostridia; order Lachnospirales; family Lachnospiraceae; genus Hominisplanchenecus. The sequence continues at coordinate 19,827 of CAJMMS010000012.1, read as the reverse complement.
ATATTCCTGAAAAAGATATCCTACTTTTCGCTTCTGCGGCGGAAGATTGATCTTCTTTGAAGAATCATACAACACTTTGCCGTTCAGAGAAATAAATCCGCTGTCCGGTTTTTCAATCCCGGCAATGCATTTGAGCGTCATACTTTTTCCGGAACCGGAGCCTCCTATTACCGCCAGAATCCCGGCTTCTGTCTCCAGATCAACCGAAAGCTCATAAAGAGCCAGTTGTTTTTTTATTTTTACGATGAAAGACATGCTTTTTTCCTTTACTCTTCTTCTCTCCAAACAAGTTCAGTGCAACAAGACAGACAAACGAAATCACAAAAATTACCAGACACCAGAAACCGGCAAGTGCAAAATCTCCGTTCTGAAGCACCATGGCGATCTGCTGCGAGATCGTTGAAGTCCTTCCGGCAATATTTCCGGCGAGCATGGAAGTTGCTCCATACTCACCGATCGCCCTCGCAAATGCCAGGACTGTTCCGGATAAAATGCCCGGTTTTGCCATCGGCATGCGGATTTTCCAGAAGATCGTCCGTTCGCTCAGGCCAAGCGTCTGTGCTGCATAGATCACATTCTCATCGACCTGCTCAAAAGCTGCTCTTGCATTGCGGTACATCAGCGGAAAGGCGATGACCGTCGCTGCCAGCACACAGCCAAGCCAGGTGTGCACTGCCTGGATGCCAAGACTGTTCGCCAGAAAATGCCCAAACGACCTTCTGGTGCTGAACGTACGAAGCAGTATATAACCTGCCACGGTCGGCGGAAGCACCAGCGGCATCGTCAAAAATCCATCCCAGAATGCCCTCGCCTTTCCCTTTCTGCTCATAACAAATCTTGCCGCAAAAATCCCCAGAAAAAAAGAGACAAAAGTTGCTGCCACTCCGGTCTTCATCGTGATCCAGAGCGGTGTAAAATCCAGGTTTCCCCAGTTCATCTGCTGCCTCCTACTGTACAGTAAAGTGGTATTTTTCAAACAGCTTCACTGCTTCTTCGCTCTGTAAATAATCCAGGAAATCCTGTGAAGCTTCCAGCTCTGCATCGGAAGTATTGTCACCCTCCACGGCAGCTACCGGATAGATCACATCGCCGGTCAGAGAGTTCGGCAGCTTTTCAATGATCTCCAACTGATCTTCATAGCCAAAGGTATCAGAATAATAAACCGTTCCGATCTCATTTGCTCCTTCTGCAACTGCAGAAGCAACAGCTCCTACGTTTGCACAGTTGTTGATCAGAAGGCCCCCCAGTGCTTCTGAGATCACATCATCCGTCAGCTGATCGACTTCTGTGTACTCTGCTCCTGCCATGCCTGCATTGATCAGGGCTTTTCTGGTATACTGTCCAACCGGAACGGTCAGATCTGCCAGTGCCATGTCTTTTGCAAGAGAAAGCCTGGAGAAATCAGTAACTTTTGTATCGCTGCCCTTCCATGTAACAAGGCATACCTGATTGTTTAGAAGATCCTTACGGCTTCCCTCCACGATATCACCGCCGTCAAATCCAGCCTGAAGTTCATCCATCTGAGAAACACCGGCTGAGAAGAAAATATTGCATTTTGCACCTTCCTTGATTTGTGTCATCAAAGTTCCTGAACTGTCATAGTTTGTCTGGAAAGTTACATTCGGATGCTCACTGTTATATTTTTCACATAGTTCATCCATAACACTATTCAGACTTTTAGCGGCGAAAACGGTAACTTCTGTTTTCTTCTCCCTGCTTTTGCATCCTGTAAGAAGAACTCCTGCTGTTGCCACTGATACGATCGCGAAACTTACTGCGATTGATTTTTTCATTTGTCTTTTTCCTTTCATTCTGTCAGATTTCCTCCAGCAGCACTTCGATTCTGCCGCCGCACACCATGCCTTCTTCTTCGGCGTTATCGGTGGTCATCTGGATTTTGACAATCTCGCAGATCCCATGTATGCCTTTTCGCATTTCCGCGAAATGTCCGCGGCATCTGGTGATCACTTCAGCTTCTGCACAGCCTCCGCCGATGGTTCCTATGATACGGTTGTCGGATGTGACCAGCATCTGCGTTCCGATGCTTCTTGGTGCACTGCCCCTTTTTTCAATGATCGTACAAAGCATGCGGTATTCCATCTCATTTTCATCACTTACTGCAAATTTTGAAAGTCTCTGCGGCTCTGCCAGCTCTTCCAGGATCGCGTCGTCTGCTTCTGCCGCTTTTGCACGTTCATTTTTGCACTGTACGATCTCGCTGATCACGGAAAGTGCGATCTCTGACGGAGTCTGTGCTCCGATTGCCAGACCGATCGGGGAATGCAGCTTTTGCACCTGTTCTTTTGGATAACCATCTGCTTCCAGGTCTTTTCTCACCAGCACGCTTCGCTTTCTGGAACCCATCATGCCCACATAAGCAAAATTACTTTTATAAATCTCTCTTAGGCACTCCAGGTCAAAACGATGTCCTCTCGTCATGCATACATAATAATTATCCACATCTTTCGGGATTTTTGCAAGACTTTCCACATAATCTCCGCAAAGAATGTGGTCTGCTCCCTCCTGTTTTGCATGTTCTGCAAAAAACGGCCGGTCTTCCAGAACCCAGATTTCAAAATCCAGCAGTTTTGCCATCCGCACCAGGGCAGCCGCTACATGTCCGCCTCCGCAGATCACCAGCCTTGCCCTGCTTCCGATGGAATGAAGGAAAATCTCCTGCTCTTCGATCGTGATCCGGTGTTTACCTGCAAGATGCGCCTTCCAGATTTCTTCGGCATGTTTTTCATGAAAAAAATCCGATCCGGATTTTGATTCTTTTGCCTCTTCATCCATATCTTGTTTGCGCAGACCATGATACATTCCGGCGCCGGAACTTCGTACCGCACGGATTTTTCCATCCATCATGCAGAGCTTTTCGCCCCTGTTTTTTCCGGTAATGACGGTCGCTGTCAATGTGTCCGCTGCCTTATTCCGATCCCGGACGGTCGCATAAAAATTTGCCGGTATCATCGTCACTTCATCGCCCTTTTTGACCGTGCCGCCTTTTAAGACAACGGCAAACACACCCTCTTTGGGCATGATGCACTCTCCCATCCGCTGATAAATGGAACAGTGAGAATGGCACTGTTTTCCAATCTGCGTCATCTCAAGCAGAGCATCTCCGATCTGAAATCTCGTTCCGACCGGCAGCGTTTTGAAGTCAAATCCGGAGACAATCAGATTCTCCCCGAATGCTCCGTTTTCGATTCTGGCTCCTCTGGCTTTGAAATCTTCGATTTTTTCAAAAGATAAAAGACTGACCTGCCTGTGCCACTTACCCGCATGGGCATCTCCCGCAATCCCGAAATCCGTGACCAGCTCTGCTTCCTGTATTTCTTTTTTCTCTGTTCCGCGTTTTTCACTGATATTGATCGCGATCAGTTTTCCCATATAGTTCTCCTTTAATCTTATCCGCCAATCTGATTCATGGTTTCTGAACTTTTTTCCGGATTCTGCTCCTCAAAATGATGCGATTTCGGCTTCCGGAAAATGGCCTGCCGCATCAGCTCTGCCAGCTTGTCTGGATTTTCTGTATCTTCCAGTGCCGGACGCAGATCGATCACTTTTGCAGAAGCCAGACAAGGCTTTAATTTTGCCTCGGAAGTGATGCGGACGCGGTTGCATCGGTCGCAGAATTTTCCATGGATCGCCTGAATCAGACCGATGGGGATATTTAAATCCGAAAATTGATAGTATACCGCCGGACCATAGCCATATTCTGTCGGAACATCATCTGCTGTATCTTTTCTTCCTGCTCCATCCACTTCATCTGCCATATTGACTTTATCTGTTTTTCTCTGTCTTTGACTGTCCGCCTTTTCGCAACCTATCTTCTTATACTCTCCATATCGCCCCTGCAAGGTTTCCAGCACTTTGCTTTTGGGATCGACTGGCAGGATCTTTCCGAAACCGATCGGCATCATCTCGATAAAGCGAAGTGTGACGTGGTTTTGTTCTGCAAACGCTGCCAGTGCACAGACATCGGTCTGTTCCCGCAATACAGCATTGATCTTTATCGGGATTTTCAGTTCTGCCGCCTTTTTGATCCCCTCAAGCACATTCAGCAGTTTTCCGCCGGTCAGTATCCGATATTCTTCCTTATCCAGCGTATCCAGACTGACGTTGATACTATCTATCCCCGCCTGTTTGAGCTGTTCCGCCTTTTCTTTTAAAAGCACGCCGTTCGTGGTCAGATGCACGGAGGCTACTTCTTTGATCTGTTTGATTTTACAGACCAGTTTTTCGATTCCCGGATAACATAAGGGTTCCCCGCCGGTCAGGCGAAAATGTGTGATGTCAAGAGAAACGGCACTTTCCACGCATCTTAATACCTGCTCTTCCGGGAAAAAATGAATATCAGCAATCTTTTTTTCCGGCATACAGTAGCTGCACCGAAGATTGCAGTTGTTTGTAAGAGAAATCCGCATATATTCTATTTCTCTCCCGAACTGATCCTGCATCTTCTACCAGCCCTTTCCGAATCCGCAGTTCGGGAATGTACATACGTTGCAGTTCAGGCAAAGCCCGCCCTCGCCAAGCGAAGCCAGCTCTTCTGCCGTGATCAGGTCTTCTGCCATCAGACGCGGCAGAACCAGATCAAAAATGGTCCGTTTGTTGTACATCGCGCAGCCCGGAAGTCCGCAGATTGGGATCACTTTGTCGCCTTTCCGGTAATAGGACAGCAAAAACATCGCTCCCGGCAGAACCGGTGAACCGTAGGAGATCATTTCTGCCCCGGTATTTTTGATGGCAAGCGGTGTTTTATCGTCTGGGTCCACGCTCATACCACCGGTGCAGAATACAATATCCGCTCCTGCTTCTATGGCACGCAGACAGCCGTCTGTGATCTTTTTATCATTGTCATCAAAAATTTCATGGAACATCATTTCTGCCCCGAATTCTGCGATTTTCTTCTCAATAACCGGCGTAAAAGCATCTTTGATCCTGCCGTGATAAACTTCGTTTCCCGTTGTGATAATGGCTGCTTTTCTGACCGAAAACGGCAGAATATTCAAAATTGGAATACCTGCGCAGATCTTTTCTGCTTCCTGCATTTTTTCCTTTTTGATCACCAGCGGGATGATACGTGTTCCGGCAAGTTTATCGCCTTTTTTTACTACCGTATTACCGTGTCTGGTCGCAATCATCATCTCTCCGAATGCATTGACTTTTTTCAGCTTTTCACGATCGACTTTTAACAGTCCGTCCCTGTCGGCGATCACTTCGATCTTGCCTTCTTTGACATCCGAAGGATGCATATACTCATTCGCAGTCATACGATACAGAATTTCCGCAGCATCATTTTCATGCATCATCGTCTCATCGTTTTCCCAGATATAAACAGATTCTTTGCCCACGCTGAGCAGCACCGGAATATCCTCTTCGCGGATGATATGCCCCTTGCGGAAAATGGCATCCTTCGTCACACCCGGTATGATCTGTGTGATATCATGACAGAGTACCTGTCCGACCGCCTCTGTCGTTTTCATCAGTTTCATTTTATTTCACCCCGCTCTGTCCGGACTCTGCCACATTCGTTGTCCGTCTGCATCAGAATATCCAGTCCATGTTCAATATTTCCGATCAGAAACTCCATGCTCTCCGTTACTGCCCTGACACTTCCCGGAAGATTGATGATCAGTGTTCCTTTTCGGATCACAGAAACACCTCTTCCGAGAATTGCCCGTTTTGTAAACTGCATACTGTAAGCACGCAGTCCTTCGGCGATCCCCGGTGCACTTCGCTCTGCCACGTCCATCGTAGCTTCCGGTGTGATATCCCTCGGTGAAAATCCCGTTCCTCCTGTTGTCAGAACCAGATCACATTTCACCTCATCAGAGAGACGGAGCAGTTCCCTGCGGATCTTTTCCCGGTCATCCGGCAGCATAATATACGAAATCACTTCATATTTATCTTTTGGCAGTAATTCCTGGATCTTCGGACCGCTTAAATCTTTACGTTCTCCGTTTGCTCCTTTGTCACTCAAGGTGACAATTCCCACTCGATACATATAGATACCCCCTTATTTCTGTATGTGGTACGCTCCTATGTTCATTTATTTTGAACTGTCTGTTCCTGTATTTTGATGGCTGATTTTATTTTCTCTTAAAATGTCCGCTCTTCCCGCCTGCCTTTTCCAGCAGATGGATGTCCGTGATCTCCATGCCGCGATCCAGTGCCTTGCACATATCGTAGATCGTCAGCAGTGCAGCACTCACGCCGCTCAGTGCCTCCATCTCCACACCGGTCTTTCCGACACAAGCCGTCGTACAGGTGGCTGTGATGCTCTTTTTCTCTTTATCTAATTTAAAATCCACATCACACTTTGTCATTGCAATCGGATGGCACAGCGGAATCAGAGAAGCATTGTTTTTCGCTCCCATGATTCCGGCGATGCGTGCAATGCCAAGCACATCTCCTTTTTTTGCCGTTCCCTGCGAAATTGTCACAAAAGCATCGTCATTTACAAAAATAGTACCCTCTGCTTTCGCCACACGGTACGTGTCTGCCTTTTCATGGACATCCACCATATGCGCCTCGCCGCTCTCATTAAAGTGTGTCAGTTTCTTTTCATTCATACTGTTTCTATCCGTCCTGTTTCTTCAATCTGTTTCGACTGTTTTATCCGCATTATCCTCATTCTAAACCACCTGTCAGACTATTTCACCTGTGTCCGACTCGATTTTTGACCTTCATGCATTTACATGACGACAAACCGCTTCCAGCACGCTGCCGCCGATGCTTCTGGCTTTGTCTGAAATCGTAAAACAGTTTTTCCGTTCGCCCTCTCTTGGATCAATGTCCGCAATCTTAAATCCTTTCGGAAAATGATATCCCTCCCGGATCAGACCGCGGATAATGCCGGTGATCGTCGCCTGCACCGGCACAAATGATCCACCAAAATTTCCGGATTCATCCATATTTTCATAAATTCTCGCAATCGTTGTGCCAGCTTCCACCACATCACCGATCTGGTGGATATTTTGAATAAATCCTTCTGCCGGTGCATGGATCACGCGTTCTTTTGTAAATCCACCGATATTACCCGGAATCCCGGTATTCGGAAGTGCCGATCCTTCTTCTAAAATTCTTGCCAGATTATGCCCACGCATCGATTCGATCACAAGATCCACATCGACACCTGCCGTAAATCCAGGCCCGACTCCGATCACAAGCGGAGCCATTTCTTTGGTTGTACCAATATTTTTCTTGGCAATGATCGCATCCACCACGACATCCGGTTGCAGCTCTGCGACCGCTTCTCCTTTCGGATCAACAAGAAGCGGTGCACATCCTCCGGCAAAAACTTCTTCCATTTCAGATACAGAATCAATCCTCTGTGCCGTCACGCCTTCCACGGTCGCTTTTCCTTCGTAGACTGCCTCACAGAACGAAACCTGACGGCGGATCGCCGCCGGATGCTCCGTCTCCAGCACCAGCACACGAAATCCCGCCCGGTGCAGACGGTGTACGATCCCTGTCGCCAGATCCCCTCCACCGCGGCAGATGATCAAACTATTCTGTTTCATCGCAATCTCCTCCATCTGTTCCGAAATATCTCCCCTCTCTTCCGTAAAGAAGCGAAGAGCCTTTCTTGTCTTTTTTTGAAAACAGGCAGGTTCTTTTCCCAGTATATCCGATCTCTTTCAGCCTGTGACGGTATGCCCTTAAAATCCTGCGGATATGTTCTTCTGTCACCGCTTCATCCGCTGAAATCTTTCTTCCCGGCAGTTCCGCATCATCAAGGGTCATCTCCTCTTTTTGCATTTCATCAAAGCGAAAGATCACCTCACCACAGGCTTTCCCGATATCCCAGGTTCCAAGCACCAGACAGACATCCGTTGTCCCCGGAAAAATGACCGGTTCTGATCTTGATGGGTATTTCAGGGAATGATGTTTCGCTCCGTCTGCCTCTATCAGGACAATATCCGCATAAGGAAGCAGCTCTTTTAATGTATACTCCGGAAGTGCCTGCATTTTTCCGGAATTTTCAGGGCATCGCCTGCCCGCCATACAATAGTGATCTTTCTGCAGTCTGCCTTTCACAGAAAAAGCATCGCAGGAAAGGTCTGTGCCTGGCTCTGCGAACATATGCGTTGTTGTTGTCACCAGCACAGAATTTCCCTTCCTTTGATACTCTTTGGCCAGTCGGTGGATCAGAGTTGTCTTTCCGCCTGCTCCGATGACTGATATTATTTTTTTCATTTATTTATCTTCCAGTTCCCACATCTCACGAACCGGTTTGGATTCTTTCGGCAGAACGATATTTAAAATGATCGCTGCCAGAGAACATGGTACGATTCCAGAACCGCCGAAGATCAGCTGTACATAATACGGCAGATGAGCGGTTGCCCCTGTGGTTGCTCCAAGACCATATCCAAGACCGATCGCTACGGAAATGATCGTAATCTCACGGCTGCCGATCGGATGCTTTGTGATCAGTTGGATACCGGAAATCAGAATCGATGCGAACATCATAACGGCTGCCCCGCCGAGAACCGACTGCGGCATGATGGACATCAGTGCACCGATCTTCGGGCAGAATCCACACAGGATCAGGAAAATCGCTCCCATGGAGATTGCAAAACGGTTGACAACTTTTGTCAGAGAAACCAGTCCCACATTCTGCGAGAATGAAGTATTCGGCAGTACACCGAACAGTGCCGCGAAAGAGGATCCGAGTCCGTCACAGATCACACCGCCGGACAGCTCGGAATCGGTTGCTTCACGATCCATACCGCCCTCGATACAGGCCGAAATATCACCGACTGTCTCAATCGCCGTTACGATAAACATGATGCCGATCGGGATGATCGCACTTGCCTGGAATGTGATCTTTACATCAGAAAGAGCACCAAAACCAATAAAACTCGGCACAGCGATCCATGCTGCATTTTTTACCTGGGCAAAATCAACAACCCAGGAGTAGGTGTATTTCACGCCATCTGCGTCAACACCAGTATGTGGGAGCACAAGTGTCATAATAATTGCCACAATATATCCTGCCAGGATACCAAAGAGGATCGCAGAGGAAGAAAGAATGCTTTTCTGCGGTGCAAAATGTTTCAGCAATACGATCACGACCAGTACTACAAATCCCAGAAACAGATTCGGAAGTGAACCATAGTCCGCTTTGCCGCTTCCGCCACAGAAATAATTGATGCCAACGCCAAGCAGCGATAATCCGATTGCAATAACAACTGATCCGGTAACGATTGGCGGAAAGAATTTGCGAAGTGGTTTTAAGAATGCTCCAAGAACGCTCTCAAAAATACCGCCGACGATACAGGCTCCCATAATCGCACCATAAGCAAGAATACCGCCGCCGCATGCTGCCACAGTGTTGTTCAAAACTCCAAGAAATCCCGATGACGTTCCCATAACGATCGGCACTTTTCCACCGACCGGACCGATGGAGAACATCTGAACCAGTGTGACAACTCCGGCGATGATCATCGCATTCTGAAGCAATGCTGTACGAAGTTCGCCAAATCCTGCATCTGCTGTCAGTCCACAGACTCCCATCACAATGATCAGCGGTGTCAGATTCCCGATAAACATTGCCATGACGTGCTGAAGTCCCAGCGGGATCGCCTGAGAAAGAGGAATTCTTCCCTCAAAATTGTACGGAGAAGAATAACCTTCTGCCTTTTTCTCATTTGTCGCTTTCATAAAATAAACAGCCTCCTTAATTTTACCTATATTCTATGTTTCATTATTATTTTACAAAGATATATTTCTGCGGTCAATTCCTAATTTCAGTTTTTTTCAGATAAAAAATCCCCGCCCATCCTGACCGGATGGCGGAGATTCTTTTTTTCTTTTATTTTACTTTCACTTTTCTTACTTTGCTCCAGGAACCGTAAATCCTGCTTTTCTTTTCATCCTTTTTTACATTCCGGAATTTCCGCATTCTCACATAGTACTTCTTTTTTGCTTTCAGTTTCGACACCGTAAGCGAATTCTTTTTCTTTCCACACTTCTTTGTTTTGACATTCTTTTTAAACTTTTTATCCGTTGAATACTGGATCTGATAACCGGAAACAGAGGCAGGCTTCTCTGCCTTTTTCCATTTTATCGTAAACTTCTTCTTTCCGGCTGTAAGTTTTTGGATAGAAATCTTCGAAGGTTTCTGATCCTTATCCGGATCTGTCTTTCCAGTATCTGGCGTCTGATCCCCGTTCCCGGTATTCTGACTTTTATCTGTTTCTGTTTCAGAATCTTTATTCGTTTCTTTTTCTGTCTCTTTCGGTTTCTCTTCCCATTTTGCATAAACCTGGATATCATCCTGATATTTTGGAATCCAGTCATAGTTTCCGGTATTTTTGATCAGGCTGCCATCTAAGTCATCCGATTTCAGACACCAACCGGCAAACCGGTATCCTTCCCTCTGCGGAATGTGATCGCTGATGTCAAAAATAGTCCCGCTTTCCGTATACAGTTCATAAATAACAGCTTCTTTTCCCTCAATACTTCCACCATTTGCGTTAAATGTAACGGTTTTTCCACTGTCATATTTCGGTGCTACTGTCTCATCCCCCAGATTCGCATGAGCCATATTGTGTTCCCAGTCAAAAGAGAATATGGTCCTTCCCTCTTCCACTTTTTCATCCACAAAAGCCATACCACTCCAACCAATCAGATGACATCCGGCACGAACTGGTGTTTTTAAGATCAGTTCCTGCTTTTCTCGCTGTACATAATAACGATCTGGCATGCCTTCCTGTTCTTCTTCTGAAAGTTCTTTGTAAGATATAGTATAATACGGTTCATAGAATCGGATTGTGCAATTTGAATTATGTGTTGTATACCCTACAATCATCGGCGTCGCACCATATTCACCGCCATAAATCGTTCCTTCGTGTTCCGTACTTCCGGTACGCACCTGTTCCAGAACAATCGGTGTATTTGTATTGTTCGTGTAACCTGCATTTTCTGTACTCTCACCTTCCTGAAACTTTTTCAGTTGCTTCCGTCCATCCTCATCCAATTCTGCACTTTCTAAACTTTTCTTCCAGATATCCGTCTGTGTTGTCCAGACATTATACGTGTTCGTCCGATCCGCTGTCAGTCCGGCAATATCCATCTTGCTCCGTACCAGTTTACTGTCATAAAATCTTGGCTCCTCCCCCAGTTTCAGTGACACATGATTCATACACAGATTTGTGACCGTCTGACCATAATAACCATGATCATATGTTACTTCAAATTTCGGAACGATGTAAAATGCTTCGCCCGGCATGATCAGCTCATTTGAAATATCCCAGTTATTTTCTTCCTTCAGTGGATGGTCCATCCGCATATACGTTGGCTCTTTTTTTGTTTCTTCCGCAAAAGAAACCGGCACTGCCAGATTGGTCAACATACAGCATGCCATCGAAAAAACAATTATTTTTTGAAAATAAAATCTTACCCTTTCCCTTCTCATAAAATCCCTCCTGACATAATTTCTGCTGCTTTCCTGATTTTTCTGTTCCGTTCTTAAGTTGCTTTCATTATATCAGAAAGGATTTTTCCCAACCACAAAATTCCCGAACTGTCCAATGACAATTCGGGAATTCGGTATGCGTTATTCTATATTATATTATTTTTTTCTTCGATACAGGATAACACCTGTGCACACTGCTACCATACAAACTGCTGCAAAGATCCATCCGGCTGTGTAATCTGTTTTTGATTGCAATTCCAGATTTTTTGATTTCTGTCCATTCCTGTTTTGCTCTGTCTGAACCGTTTTTTCTGTCTGGATGCTCTGTTCCGTCTGAACAGATTCTTCTGTCTGGATACTTTCTTTTGTTTGGATACGTTCTTCCTTCTGAACGGAGTTTTCTGTCTGAACAGATTCTTCTGTCTGGCTCATGCCTTCTGTCTGCATACGTTCTTCTGTAGGCTTCTTTTCTGCACTTCCGCTCTCCTCATATCCTCCATCACCAAGATCTGCCTGCCCCATTTCTGCTGCATTTTCTCGGACCGTGCTTTCCCCAGAAAACTCTGCTGCCGCGGGAACCTCCCCGGTTCCCTTGGCTGCGTTGAATTCTGTTTCTATCGTTACCTTTTCTTCTGCTGTAATAGAAACATCCTTTGTATTGCTGATGATCTTTACCAGAGCTTCTGCTCCGGTAAAAGCATCCTCTCCGATTTTGGTCACAGTGTCCGGTATTGTAATCTGTTTTACACTGCTGCATCCGTCAAACGCATGGTCTTCAATCTCTGACACCGGCTTTCCAGCCAGACTCGACGGAATCTTTACTTCCGTCTCCGTTCCCAGATATCCTGCTATGGAAACATAGCCTGGGTATGCATGATAGTAAAAATGTCCGGAAGAATAGGTTTCCTGTTCAGCCGCCAACGCAGAAACCGGCAGAACAAAAAGGAAAAGCAACAATACAAAAATTTCTGTCCTTTTTTTCATCCATTCTCCACCTTTTTGCATGATCAGTCTTCATTTCCTCCTTCTCCAAGATCTCCTGCATCCGTAGTCTCACTGGTTGCAATGATATCCTGAATTTCCAGCTCAACAAATTCCATTTCCAGTTCTTCATAATTTTTCTTCATGCAAATCTACCTCCTTCATTATACATCAGCTTCTGTTTGTGGAATAAACCTCGTCACTGTAAATTGTATTTATATTTCCCTGCGAGTCCTCATATACGAGGTATCCCTTTACATACCAGATAGAATTCTGGCTGTAGTTTTTCTTCGTCCAGGTATAGCGATAAGCATTGCCGTTCCATGCATTACCTCTTACATACTCTGCATTGGATGCGTCTACGTTATCTCCGATTTCCGGATTGGATGTGGCTACAATACCTGCTTTGATGATCTTGCATCCTTCCGGAACCGTACTCATGGAAACAAAAGAAATCTTATCGTTTGTATCATCAACAACCATATTTTCAATAAATGTGGTTGCCTTTTCCTGTACTTCTTCACTGTCTTCCACAAAAACAGCTTCTATTTCAGATACACTTCCGGCAAAAAACTGATACGTTTTATTATAGCTTAAGATTGCACCAGCTCCGCCAACTTCCTTCCAGTGTGAGAACTTATAACCTTCTTTCGGTTCATCTGCCACAACTGTCACTTTATCATTTATATGGTAAGTTCCACTTCCGCTTCCACCTGTGACTCTGATTTCATATTCTTCATCGACAACTTCATATACCGGTTTGATGGTAATCACCGATTCTCCCGCCTTCAGTGCTGCCCTGATTTCTTCCGCTCCTGCCGACCATTCTTTAAAGGTATAGCCCATTCTGGTCGGTCCCGAAGGAAGCGTAAGTGTATCAATTTCTTCCTCTGTGATCTGATTTCGTAAGATAACCTGTCCATAATAACTTTCAAAAATAACCGTTATCATATTTTCTGCTTTCGTATTATAGACAGCCCGAAGCGTTGCCGCTGTCGTTACGGTAAAACGATAACTGCGGTCACGGCTTACGATCATGCCATATTCATTCACCCAGTACGCAAACTCCTCTTCCAGAGCTTCTGCCGTCACAATAGATGCAACTGGATACTCTGCCACATTGTCGGTCGTATATGTCTTTCCATTGATCTTAAAGTTTCTTCCACCATCAATGTTGATGCGTACCTTACCATAAGCTTCATATACTGCCACAAGATCAATATCTTCCGTTGCTTTGAAAGTATAAGAAAGTTTATTTGACAGACTTTCGCCGCTGTAGTTATTTCCCACCATCTGATACCATCCAACGAAACGATATCCGTCTGCACTTTTTGCGGTAACCGTCACATCACTGCCCTGTTCATATTCTCCAAGTCCGGTTAAATCTACGGCAACTTCTTTATTTTCAGTTGTACGTGCAGTCACACTGACGATAACTTTCTGTTTTCCAGCTGAATCAAAAGCTACAAACAGATTGCCGTTTTTCTTTGCATATGCTTCTGCCGTAGAACCGCTGTAGCCATAAATCGTCACATTCTTTGGAATGCCAAGGTAAGTCTCCAGTGTTTCTCCGCTTTTGAGACGAACTTTTGTCTGCGTCGTCTCATCAAACGTACTGCTGCTGTCTTCTGCTGTCCCATCAACCGGTTCCTTGAACAGCATATCCTTATTGTAGATTTTTACTTCTCTTACCCCGCTGTTGCGGAATACTTCAACATCCATAACCTCTACGCTTTCCGGAATGGTCATCGTCTCCAGTGATTTTGTTCCCATAAACGCTGCCTGGTCAATTTCCGTTACCGTCGCCGGGATATCAAAAGACGTAAGATTTTCCATATTTCGGAACATTCCCTTTCCGATCGCCTTCAGATTATTCAGTCTCATCTCCACCTGACTCGCTGACAGAGCATAAAACAGATCGTATCCATCCACTGCACCTGTAGAAGAATACTGTTCACCTAAAATAATCTTCTGTAAGGATTTGCTCCTTTCATTCCAGAATATTTCATTAAAGTAACCACTTCCCAGTGCATTTACCGTTGCATAAACTTCCAGCTCCTCCATGGATGGAATCATCTGGAAAGAACCCATTCCAACACTGCTCACACTCTCTGGTATTACAATCTTTTTCGCATTACGCTGTCCAAAAAATGCAGAATTATCAATACTCTTCAGAGAGGATGGCAGAATAATATTTGAAATTCCACCATTTGTGATCAAATCGGTATATCTTGTAGAATCATTGCTTCCGCCCTGATTTCCAATGATCTGAAATGCCTGCTGACCTATACTTTCCAGATTGGTCAGTTTTGAAAAATCTACATCAAGCCCAACATCAAACTGAAATGCCTGATATCCAATACTCTTTACACTGGTCGGAATATCAATACTCTTCAGACTGAAACACATATGAAAAGCCTGATCTGGAATCTGCGTCATCCCTTCCGGAAGCGTCACCTTTTCCAGAGAAGGAATATAGGCCGCAAAATTTGATTTCTGATCAAAAACCGTCTTTCCGTCTTTACTCCCAATGTTTAAAGTCTTAAGTGCGGTTTGTTTCGGATAGAGACTCCTGAATTCTGCATTGCTTCGAATCGGCGTAGAATTCTGTGTATATACTGAATGAATATTTCCGCCTGCAACATAAGCAGTCAGTCCAAGGATACTCATCAGCGATTCTCCACCATAGCTTCCGAGCTGATCCGTCAAAATCGTCATGGTCTCAAGTCCGGTACATCCTAAAAATGCAAAGCTTCCAATTTCTGTTGTCGTCTCCGGGATGGTCACTTCCGTAAGACCTGATTTTGCAAAAGCACAGCACTCAATGCTGTCTATGCCTGACAGATCAATCTGTTTCAGGGATGTACAGCCAAAGAATGCAGCCATACCAATTTTAGATACATTTCCGCCTAAATCGACCGTTTCCAGATTCACACAGTTCGTAAATGCTTCATACGGAAGCTGCATTTTTTCCGTTCCTGCCGCACCGATTGTCACCTTTTTGAGTGTCTGGGATCCGGCAAAGATTCCTGCTGCCTTATCCTTTCCGGAATTATATGGCTTTACGGCAGATGCCGGCAGATAAATCTCTGTGATCGGTGCTCCCGCATTTTCTCTTCTTGCAGCATAAGAACCATGCAGTAATGGGGGATTTCTCAGTACCATATCACTTAAATCTATATAGCTGTACGGATAATATCCAAACGCTGCATATTCCAGCAGGGAAAGCCGGCTGTTTTCCGAAATCGCAATTTTAGCAAGAGCAGTACATCCGGAAAATGTCTCCGTTCCGATTCTGGTCAGACTGTCCGGAATGGAAATCTCTGTTAAAGCAGTACAGTCCCAGAATGCTCTCCAGTCCAGATCGGTGATCTGTGCATTTTCTGCAAATTCCACACTGGCAAGACTGCTGCATCCGCCAAAGGCTCCGCCGCCGATCTGTCCTACGGAATCCGGAATATAAATTCCTGTAATTCCAGTATTGTTCAGTGCCGCATAATGTGCAACCTTTGTGCAGCCTTCTTTCAGTGTGATCTGACCGCTTCCCGGTATGTAGATCGCCACTTTTCCTGCATAGACCACACCATTTTCCGGTGTCATATCCTGAAGCCACTTCGGTACTGTCCTCTCAGTCAGATTTGCATCACATCTGATAACAAAGCCATCCTCTACATCTTCCAATGTATCCGGAAACTGTACCGTCAGATTTTTGGTTGAAACAAAATCCGACATCGCACTCCTCACTATGGTTTTGATTCCATCTGCGAATGTAAGCTTCTGAATATTCATTTCTTCCGGTTCCCATGAAATTTCTTCCACTCTCTGAATCGAATAGACACTTCCGTCCTCTCCTTCAAGCGCAGATGGGATCACAAGTTCCGTCTGATCCTGGTTTACTGTAACTGTTACGCTGTAACTTCCGTCTGTCTGCTGCGTCAGCTCATAGGTAATGCCTTTTTCGCTGTCCGTAACTTCTGCCGCCCACACGCGTACCGGAAAAACCACAAGCAGGCAGACAAGCACAAAAGTCCCAAGCATACTGCATAATGTTTTTTTCATATGCATTTCTCCTTTCCTTTTTCGTTTTGTTTTATCTAAATCTCCAAAAACATATGATTCCCGGATGATTTATACCTCCGTGAGATGATAAAAAAGAGCGGTAACACTTTCATCCAGATGCCCCTTTCGCTGTAACTGCTGCGGCAGCAAAGGTGCACGGTCATACAAAAATTCCAGATAACTTTGCTTCTGTCTTTCCTGCCACCTGGATGGATCTATTTGAAAAATATATGCCTTTTCTTCTGTTGTTTCTGATTCTTGCTGTTCTCCAGGTGTTTCTTTCCGGAAGATCGGCAATACCAGATTGCTTCTTTCAAGAATCAGTTCCCCTTTCTGCTCTCTCATACCGCCTTTTCTTTTCAGCAAGACCGCTGTATCGGAAAATCCTTCACATGTGACTGTGCAAATTTCCTTTTCTCCTTTCAGAGAACCCTGCATTGCAAGTGCCTGCATAGTATAATCTGCTTTTCTTTCTCTTCCGACCGCCACATAACATGCCAGCAGCTGAAAATATAGATTCAGGCAGAGCCAGAAAAGAATCACACTGTATGTAAGTGTCTGCTCTCTCGCCGAAAGCCCTACCAGCCGGACGATCGCGATCATGCAGAGCAGCATGCCTGCCAGATAAGGCAATGCATATCCAAAAGAACTGTTTTTTCCCTGCTCCGTTTTTTTATCCGTGATACGAAATGTTCCTTTTTTACGGATACCAGCCAGCAGAACCGTTGGCAGAAGCCACGGTGCAAATACCGTCTCATAAACATCCGTCCATTTTGTCGTGCGGATGTTTCTCGAAAAACGCCGCATACAGATATTTGCTGTTACATACATCGGCAGCCAGAATAAAAAAATCTGATAAAATCTGCATTTTACGATCATAATCCCAAAAAAGGCAAATAACAGCGGTGCAAGAAAATAGATCAGCCGTTTCAACGGTGTATACCAGTAACTGATCGCCGTCAGATAGTTGATCTTCTGCCAGAATTTCAGGGAACCGGAAAATAGAAATCCCGTTTTTCTTCCGGACTGAATACAGCCTTTTGCCCACCTTCTTCTCTGTCCGATCAGTTCCTGAAACGTTGCCGGAGGCATTCCGCTTGCCAGCACATCCGGTATGGCTATTCCGCGATATCCCTTTTTTTCGATCTCGATTCCAGTTGCAAAATCCTCTGTCACAACCCCTGTGACAAATCCTCCGATCTCTTCCAGCGCTTTTCTGGACAAAACTGCATTTGATCCGCCAAAGATCACACTGTTCGATTTATTTTTTGCAACCTGAACCACCCGGTAAAAATAATCCTGTTCATTTGGGATCTTGTCCTGTGCATAAAGATTATACTGGAAGAGATCCGGATGATAAAAATTCTGCGGTGTCTGTACAAATCCGGTTTTTTCTTTTGCAAACCATGGGATGGTTTTCATCAGGAAATCTTTTTTGGGCATCATATCTGCATCAAACACAACAATGTACGGAGACTTTGAATGTGCCAGGGCATCATTGAGATTTCCCGCTTTGGCATCCTGATGCTCTTCCCGTGCCAGATAAAAAACACCCAACTTTTCAGCAAGTTCTTTTATCTCCGTCCGATTTCCATCATCACACAGATAAATATGTACTTTTTCCTTCTGCGGATATTCCATCCGTTTACAGGCATAGAGTGTTTTCTCCAGCAGACTTCTCTCTTCATTTACCGTCGGCACAAATACATCCACTTCCGGAAAATCTGCTTTTGCCATCTTTGGCATCACAAGCTCCATCTGATCATAATTATACATATTGTAGAAATGTACCGCCATCTCAAGCAGACCAGCACATTCTGCCACAAGCAGAATCGCCCACATGACAACCGACCATTTGCCATGCTGCTGCGGCATGGTAAAAAAGATCCGCCATACAAGATAATTCAGTGTAAAGATCATCGTCAGAACAACAAAAAATTTGTTCCATCCTGTACTTTTTGCTTCTTTTCCCTTTTTTCTTTTTCCCTTTTTTTCTTTTCTCATCGTTTCACCCATTGTTTTTTACCCTTTCAAGGCTTCAAACAAAATCCTGCCAACTTCTGTGAAATCTTTTTCCTCCCAGTCTCTGTATGTTCCACAATCCGGGCGAAGTGCAGAAAATGTCTCCTCTTTATTGCACAGAGACCATGCTGCAAAGCTGATTTTCTTTTCATTCAGATATTCTGCAAATGCCTTTCCCTGTGTCAGTGCAGCTTCACCGCCCTGTTCCTCATTGATCCCCCATTCTGTCACGAAAACCGGAATCCCTTTTCTCTGAGTGTCCTCTATCATATTTTTGTATGCATCGTCATACTGACCTGCATAAAAATGATAACTGTACATTAGATTCTCGTAAGAAAGGGGTTCTACTTTTGTAATGGAATAACTGTAATCCGGTGTTCCTACCAGTATCACGGCATCCGGAGCATGCTCACGGATCACCGGAATCACCTGTTCCGCATATTCCCGAATCTGTTCCCAGGTGGTGTCACCATTTGGTTCATTGCAGATCTCATAAAGAATCCCCGGTTCTTTCGCATAGCGTACTGAAATTTCTTCAAAAAATTCTTTTGCCTGTAAAACATTCTTCAACGGGTTTTCTTCTTTCAGCGTATGCCAGTCCACGATCACATACATATCTGCTGCCAGTGCATTTTCGATTGCCTGACAGACCAGTTTTTTACTCAATGTCGGCTGCTGAACATAACCGTCATCCACATCATCAGCATACATGGCAATCCGAAACATGTTTGCCCCATATTTTTTTGTCTCACAAAGAGATGCAAAATTACTGTACTCCGGATACCATAAAATCCCATGGCTGCTCATTCCACGAAGCTGTACCGGATTCCCGGAAGCATCTGTAAGCTGCGTGCCTTTCACCAAAAGCTGTCCATGCACTTTGATCCCGTCCAGGCTCTCGTTCTCTTTGTTTTCCACTGCTGCCAGATTCTCGCCTTGCTCATTGTCCTTTTGCGCAGTGCGAAGCTTCCGATTTTCTTCATAACTTCGACTGATCATTGCATATTCTGCCAGTGCCACCGCAAAGATCACAAGGATCAACATCAGCAAAACAGCAATCACTTTCTTTGTCTTTCTGTTTTTTTCCATATTTCTCCACTACATCAACATCAAACTTATTATTTATTTCTCACTATTCCAGACAACACAACATCTTTTTTTATTATATCATGCACTATATTTTTTGAACACTAGCCAAACGGTTAGTCTTTTATCCTACAACACACTTTTTACAACAAAAAAATCCCCGACTGTCTGCAAATAACAGTGGAGATTTTCACATATAAAAATTTGTCGGTGGTTTCCTGGCGCATGTACGAAAAGGAAATCACCGATTA
>CAJMMS010000011.1 GCA_905214675.1 uncultured bacterium | reverse complement strand
GACCGGATGGCAGTCTGGAACTGCCGAGTACACTCGGCATTGCTTGCAGGTCAGTATCAAAAAAGCTGGAAGGATTTGAAGATTTTCACTTTCACCAGTTACGACATACCTACACCAGCAACCTGCTCTCGAATGGAGCTGCTCCGAAAGATGTACAGGAACTGTTAGGACATTCCGATGTCAGTACCACAATGAACATTTACGCTCACTCAACAAGAAAAGCAAAGCGGGATTCCGCAAGACTTCTTGATAAAGTAGCGAGCAACGCTTAAATAAAAATTTCCCTTATTTCCCTTGCGGATTCCTCACAAGGGTAAAAATAAGGGAAAATACATATCATTTCACTATCTAAGGGGCTAAAAAGCCTGTAAAATAAGGAAAACTCAGGAAATCTCTCCACAAATTCCGATTTGCAGAGATGTTTGGAGATCCAATACAGAATCCATATAACTGGAGTATTAAATCATTGCTTGAAATGGGATATTGTAAAAACGGTATGAATTTCCATACAGGTGATAGTGGTATAGAATTATATTGTTTAGGAGTTGGAGATTTTAAGGATTATTCGATAATTGATGGTACAGATCAATTATCGAAAATATCATTGAATGAAATGCCCCCTGAAGAAAGTATGCTGCAAAATGGAGATATTGTTTTTGTTCGTTCAAATGGAAATAAAGATCTTGTTGGTCGGTGCGTGCTTGTTTATCCTCACGATGTTCAAACTACTTATAGCGGTTTCTGTATTCGATATCGTTTGACAAGTAGGGAAGTCAATAAAAACTATTTGTTGCGTGTGTTAAAAACAGATTCCATGAGGAAACAAATGACTGGGCGAGGTGCTAATATTCAAAATCTTAATCAGAAAACTCTTGCAACATTGAACATCCCGATACCCCCAATAGAACTTCAAAACCAGTTCTCAGACTTTGTTGTATCCACAGACAAATCAAAATAACACAAAGTTTGCTCATATGTTCATACGATAAAAAATACAATATAATATGTAAATATATAAAAATTCACACAATAAAAGCAACGTTTTGCAAAATAAAGCAACAAATAGCTTGAAAGAAAAGAGGAGGATTGATATAATGCACATGGGTATTAGTACCCAAGGTGCTACTTCACAATTGACGTGAATGGCGGTTTGCTTTTTACGGAGAGTTTATAGCTTCGATTACATAGATTTACTTGATTAGAAAATATGTATGGAGGAACTCGCTTATGCTAACAATCGGTGACTTGATTGCAGTAATTAGTCTCTGCTTAACCAGTTTTGGTCTTGGCTATACGATTGGTGCGAATAGCAATAAGACCGAAAAAAAATAACCGCCCCAGTCTGCAAACTAAGCGGTTATTTTTAACCTAATAAACATCAGGCGAACCGTCATGGTAGCACCTTTTTGTATTTAAATATTAACTGTCTGTATCATAGCACAAAACGGCTTTTGTGTCAAACTATCGTTAGTATCTTGAACGGTAATTATCGGTAATTCATTTGATTTTTCTGATTACAACAGATGTCCCGTTTGCAATGACTCCGATTACATTATTGGAAAACATATTGTAATCAATATCAATGCCAATGACTGCATTTCCACCCAATGCAGCTGATTTTTTGATCAGTTTATCCATGGCAGCATGCCTTGCTGTCTCAAGTTTTTCTTCGAACATTCCGGACTGCACGCCAAAGAAATCAGCAAACGAAGAAGTAAATTCCGAGAGAAATCCGGTGCCAAGAACTACTTCGCCGGCAACAATTCCAAGGTAAGATACGATTTCATAACCTTCAAACTGAAATCCGGTTGTTACCATGTGGTTTTTTTCGCGATAATCCAGATCTTTTTTTTCGTTTTCTGCCCGTTGTATTTCTTCTTTTTTTGCACGACTGTACCACAATTTTTCATCATAATCCGGATTGCCGTATCGATAACCTGCACGCATCGCTTCGATGATCTGAGGTAATTCTTTGGGATCAATATGGCTTAACTCTTCGTCTGATAACAGTCGAACCATTTCATTTCCACAATAATCGCAGTTTTCTGCAAGATGATTGGTTTCTCTGCAATTTCCGCAGTGTTTGCAGCATAAAATCATAAGCGTTCCTCCTTTAGCGTATGTATTTTCAAAACGGTAAGATCTTAGGTTAATACCATTGTAATAGGAATCTGCCATCTGTACAATATTTTTCTTTGGTGAACAGGAACCGAACCTGTCGTTCTTTGATGAAATATGTGTTTTTAGGCCGAATTTACAGGATTTACAGGATTCCGCTTATAACTTTCTTGTGAGAAAAAGCACTTCATGTTAAAATATTAAAAGACATTTCACGAAAATACAACAAGAGGGGGTGGCGGCGTGACGAACTTTGATTTCCTGAAGGATATTCCGCAGTTTGCAGCGTTTGCGGATGTTGCGGTGGCGGCGGAAAAGATCCTCATGATCGATCCGGAGGCGAGTGTGATGAACTGCCGGAGGGCGATGGAGTTTGCCGTCAAATGGATGTATTCGGTTGATGATATGCTGGTGATGCCATATCAGGACAAGCTGGTCAGCCTGCTGAATACGGAAGAGTTTAAAGACATTGTGGATGAGGATATCTGGAGAAGGATGGACTTCATCCGCAGGGTGGCAAATCAGGTCGCACATACGGGAAGAAAGCTGACACTGGATCAGGCGAAGCTGTGCCTTGAAAATCTTTACATATTTCTGGATTTTGTAGCTTATTGTTATGCGGATGATTATCAGGAAGGGCAGTTTGATGCAAAGCTTCTGGAGCAGAATCAGGAGGCTCTGGCAGCGGAGTCGGCCTTTCCGGATATTGATCTGGAGGCTTTGATCGCAGAAAATAAAGCCCTGAAAGAGGAACTCACTTCCAGGCGTGAGGAGCAGAAACAGACTTATGTTCCAAAGCCTCTGGAGCTGTCGGAGTATGCAACCCGCAAACAATATATCGATACGATGCTGATTGATGCCGGATGGAGGGAAGGAAAGAACTGGTTAAATGAGGTCGAGGTATATGGCATGCCAAATAAATCGGGCAGTGGTTTTGCAGATTATGTGCTTTATGACGATGCACACCGGCCGCTGGCGGTGATCGAGGCGAAAAAGACCTGTGCAGATGTGGCGGGCGGACGGCAGCAGGCGGAATTGTATGCAGATTCTCTGGAACGGCAGTATGGACGCAGACCGGTCATTTTCCTTACGAACGGATTCGAGACGAGGATTGTGGACGGACAGTACCCGGAGCGGCAGGTTTCCTGTATTTATTCCAGGAGGGATCTGGAGAAATGGTTTAATTTAAAAACCATGCGGGGCGATCTTGGCAGTGTCCGGATTGATAAGAAAATTGCAGGAAGGTATTATCAGGAAGAGGCGATCAAAGCAGTATGCGAGAGCTTTGATAAAAAGAACAGAAGAAAAGCACTGCTTGTCATGGCGACCGGATCGGGAAAGACAAGAACAGTCATTGCACTTTGCGATGTGCTTCTGCAAAACGGCTGGGTGAAGAATATTTTGTTTCTTGCGGACCGCACTTCCCTTGTCACACAGGCAAAACGAAGTTTTGTAAATATGCTGCCGGATCTTTCCGTGGCAAATCTGTGTGAGGAGAAGAGCAATCTGCATGCACACTGTATTTTTTCGACGTATCAGACGATGATGAACTGCATTGATTCCACACGGGATGAGGATGGAAAATTATTTACGAGCGGACATTTTGACCTTGTGATCTGTGACGAGGCACATCGCTCGATCTACAATAAATACAAAGACATTTTCACCTATTTTGATGCACCGCTTGTCGGTCTTACCGCGACACCGAAAGATGAGATCGATAAAAATACCTACAGTATTTTTGAACTGGAAAAGGGTGTGCCGACGTATGGTTATGAGCTGGCACAGGCGGTAAAAGACGAATATCTGGTGGACTTTCTTTCGGTGGAAACGAAGCTGAAATTCCTGGAAGAAGGCATTACGTACGATGAGCTTTCGGACGAGGACAAAGAAGCATATGAGAAAACATTTGTGGATGAAAACGGACAGGTTGTGGAACGAATCCAGTCGTCAGCACTGAATTCCTGGATTTTTAACGAAGATACGATCAGACAGGTGCTGAATATTCTGATGACGCATGGAATCCACACAGACTACGGAGAAAAGCTGGGCAAAACAATTATTTTCGCGAAAAGTCATGCTCATGCGGAAAAAATATTTGAGGTGTTCAATAAAGAGTATCCGCATCTGCCGGGTTATGCAAAAGTGATTGACAATCGTATCCGCTATGCTCAGAGTGCAATCGACCAGTTTTCGGAGCCGGATAAACTGCCGCAGATCGCGATTTCCGTTGATATGCTGGATACGGGAATCGATGTGCCGGAGATTTTAAATCTTGTATTTTTCAAAAAGGTGATGAGCAAAGCAAAATTCTGGCAGATGATCGGGCGGGGGACAAGGCTGTGTCCTGGACTTTTGGATGGTGAGGATAAGCAGAAATTCTATATTTTTGATTTCTGTGGGAATTTTGAATTTTTCCGGATGCAGAAGGGAAAAGAAACAGCAGTCCGGCTGGCCCTGCAAAGTGCGATCTTCAATCTGAAATTTCAGATTTCGTATAAATTGCAGGATGTACAGTATCAGACAGAAAGACTGATAGAATACCGAAAACGTCTGGTGCAAAGCATGAACGGAAAAGTACAGGAACTGAGCCGCGATAATTTTGCAGTGCGTCAGCATTTGAAATATGTGGAGTATTATTCCGATCCGGAGAATTATCAAAATATCAGTTACGAGGACACACTGACGGTGCAGGAAGAGATCGCACCGCTGATCCTGCCGGATGAAGAGGAAGTGACGGCTGTTCGTTTTGATGCTCTGCTCTATAGGATTGAGCTTATCTATCTGATGGGAGATAACTATGGCAAAGCGAAAAATGATCTGTTGGGAAAAGTGCGTGCAGTAGCAGGTGTTGACAATATTCCGGAGATCAAAGCGCAGAAAAAACTGTTAAGTCAGATCATACATACAGATTATCTGGAGACGGCTGGTGTGGATGAATTTGAACACATTCGCGAAAATCTGCGAAATCTGATAAAATACATTCCGGAAAAAGAAAGAAAACGATATGATACTGATTTTGCGGATGAAATTCAGGATATGGAGTGGAAAGAGTCGGAGCTGGAAAATGATGATCTGAAAAACTATAAAGCGAAAGCAGAATATTATATCCACAGACATCAGGATAATGAGGCGATTGCCAGGCTGAAGAACAATCAGCCGCTGACAGCGGAGGATGTACAGCTTCTGGAAGAGATTCTCTGGGGTGAACTGGGGACAAAAGAAGAGTATGAGACGGAGTACGGACAGAAGCCTCTGGGGGAATTTGTCCGTGAAATTGTCGGATTGGATATGAATGCTGCAAAAGAAGCATTTTCAGAATATCTGGATGAAAACAGTCTGGACAGCAGACAGATTTATTTCGTGAATCAGATCGTAGAGTACATTGTGCAAAATGGCATTATGAAAGATCTGTCGGTGCTTCAGGGGGCACCATTTACGGATCAGGGAAGTGTTGTGGACATTTTTACGGATCTGAACGTGTGGATGGGAATCCGAAAAGTGATCGACCAGATCAATGCAAATGCCGCCGCAGCTTAGGAGATAAATAGATTATGAATTTTTTTGATTACATAAAGAATGAGTCGTTTTTTAAACCGCTCACTTACAAGTACCGCCGGATCTATTATGACTGTATCCGGATTCTGATCGACCGTTCGAAGGAACTTCCGGTTCTCTATGAGTCGGATGCAAAGGACAGCATCACACTGTATCTGAAAAACGAAGAGATCCAGCGACTGATCGAAGAAACGGATGATGAGAATGAGGCGGTGCAGCTTCAGGCAGCGGAGGTGCTGGCAATTTTTCGGGAATGTGGCTGGATCAGGCCGCGGCAGATCGGACGCAGCGGAGAATACGTTGTAAATATCTCCACTGACTGTCGGCGGATGATGGATTTTCTGGACAAGCTGACAGAAAAGAAAAACGAGGGTACTATGTCGAACCGGATTCTTTCGATGTATGAGATCATGAAATCCGCATCGGAAGAAGGCTCCGTGCGAAAGGAACGTCCCTACTCGAATATTCTTGTGCCGATGATGGAAAATGAAACGGAGCTTCGCAATGAGCTGGCTGATTTAAAAGACAGTATATCTGATATAATGAAAACAGTCATTGAGTTTCAGGATATGAACAGTTTCGGTCAGTTTATTATGAAAAATGAAATGCTGGACCGGTTCTTCAGTGAATATTTTTTCGTCAAAAACAATGGACTGATCCCGACACAACTTTCTTTTATCCGTGACCGGATAAGTGAGCTGCGCTATGGGG
Organism: uncultured bacterium; assembly: GCA_905214675.1. Classification (GTDB taxonomy): domain Bacteria; phylum Bacillota; class Clostridia; order Lachnospirales; family Lachnospiraceae; genus Hominisplanchenecus. The sequence continues at coordinate 34,731 of CAJMMS010000011.1, read as the reverse complement.
ATATGTATGAGAAAATGATCGAAGAATGTGGAAAACGCCTGCGGTGTCCAAAAGAACAGGCAGTTTCCCGCGTAGATCGTTATATGGCAGAGCTGCAGTATTTTCTGAGTGTGGAGTATGAAGAAAATATGGAACTGATCGATAATCGCATTAACAGTTATTATAATCTGGCAAATACCAGGATCATGCAGATGGCGAGCAGCCGTGTCAAGATGGAAAATCTGCTGGGAGATTTTCTGGATCGTGTTTCCAGACTTTCAAAAGAGAAGCAGGATGAAGCGATGGAAAGGGTGGAAAGGTGTACACGCGTCATCAACCAGAAATACGTCGGTTACAAATCGTTTGAGCAGAACCGGCGTATCCGCAACGAAGGGCAGAACATTGCATTGAATGCAAAAGTGATGTCGGAAGAAGAGATGCAGAAACGGACGGAGAATCTGTTTCGCAGTGCTCCAAATCACTACGCACCGGCCCGTGTAGGAGAATATCTGGATGAGACACTTGGAACGGATGCGAGCATGGAGCTGAAGGAGAAAGGTGTGCAGACAAAAGAAGAAGCACTGATGATCGCAGCGGCGATGCTTTATGCGAAAAATGCAGAATTTCCGTACGAAGTCCGCATCGAGGACGAGAAGGTAAGCACAAGGATCGCCGATATCAGCAATGTGGTGATTTCAAGAAAATAAGGAAGCCGAAATCTCACTGGCTTTAGACAATTGGCAGTTTACATGATATTTTCAGGAACGATAATACAAAGAGGTAAATTTACATGCAGGATTTAAGTTTTATAAGCAATATGAGCGATGATAATGCGTATCTGTTCAAACGCTGTGTGCGGAGGCTTCTGGATACGACGTTTCTTGTAAAAGACAAAGAAGAAAAGCTTTATCAGTTTGTGGCATCCGAATCCAACCGCTATGATATGAACCAGTATCTGGCGGTGATCGGCTACAAAGTGGCTGTAGAAGAACAGATGGGTGTGGCGATGCTGCAGCCAAATGATGATGATAAAGAAACGGTCGGACTGAAGCGTCTCAATCTCTACCATTTTGATCAGAAACATATGAAGCTGCTGCTGGTGCTGTGGCTTTTATTTCTGGAGCGGGTGGGCTATGAAGAAGCAGTCTATGTGACGGTCGGCGAAATTATTGATAAATGCAGACTTTATGATATCGAACTGACTCCGGTCGAGTTTAAAAAGGCATATGCGACTTTCCGCCGTTTCTGCCTGATCGATTACAGCGCTGATATCACAAAAGAGGACGGAGCCGTGCGTCTCTATCCTTCTTTGCAGTTCTGTCTGGATATCGGACAACTGAAGCAGGTGATGGCAGAATTTGTGGAACAGGAAGATTTCGAGGCAGCGGACATGGCAGACCTGGAAGAGGCAGAAAGTGAGGAGAGCGATGAGTAAAATAGTTTTGCGAAATGTACAACTGATCAACTGGTATGGATTTACCAACACGATCGTTCCGGTCGCAGAAAATCTCACCTTGATCTCCGGAGAAAATGAATGCGGCAAATCGACGATTCTTGATGCTATCAAATATGCCTACACAGGTGACACACAGTTTAATAAGGCAACGAGCGGATATAATACAGGAGTGGGCAAACGAAATCTGATCTCGTATACACGCTGTCTGGTTGATGCAAGTGCCGGTGTGTATGCAAGACCGGCTGAGAAGATACCGGTTGTGTACACTCACATCGCGCTGGAATATTATGACCAGATCAATGAAAAATCCTTTGTGCTGGGCGTGATCATCGAGACAGCAGTTACGGATATCCGCGGCACATACTGGTATGTGATGGAAGATAAGTGTCTGTTTGATATTTCTTATGTCTATGAAGACGGTTCTGCCCTGAAACCGTATGATGCATCCGGCTTCCAGAAACGCTACAATGTCAAACTCCGCAAAAAACAGGATGGAGTGGCACTGTTTATGCAGATGGTCGGACTGAAGCTTCCCTATCAGGAAGTATTTCGCTATCAGAGAAAACTTAGAAATATCATGGCATACAATCCGGCTGCAAAGATCCGGGAATTTATCAAGGAATCAGTTCTGGAAGAGCACGATGTCAACTTTGAAAAATTAAAAGATGCCAAGAAAAACATTGAGCAGATCAACAGCCGTCTGGAACTGATCGAGGAGGAGATCGGAGATCTGGATGCGATCCTGAAGGATTATGCAGAATACGATGAGCGTGTCATGCAGTTGAAGGTGGATGACATCAAATTAAAATATCGAAACATGCTCTCCTGGAAAGAGAAACGCTGCACGGCAGAAGAAGCGATCCGCAAGAACGGAATCGAGGTGGAAGCACAGATCAGAACGATCAAAGAATTAAGTGCAGAGATTGATGCAATCGACCGCAACTATATGGAGGCAAAAGCGGCACTGCGGGAGCTGAATGTATCCAAAGCGATCGATAATTCCAGACAGCAGATCGCGGCTTTTGAGAAGCAGATGGAGAAGCGCAAAAGCGAGAAAGAAGAGCTGGAACAATTCCGGAAACGTCTGCTTCATGTGGCGGAAGAACTGAAAAAAATGGAGTGCGAGGTTTCTTATTTTGAGGCACTTAAGAAACTGGCGGAGACAGAACTTTCCAACTCGGAAAAACAGGAAGCCATCGATGCACTGCGGGCGGATATCCGTAAAAAACGTGACAGCATTGTGCGAAGCAAAGCCTATCTGGATCGGGAACTCAAGGAAGTGCAGCTCGAACGCGGCGAGCAGAGTAAGATCATTGAGAACTGTGACCGCAACAAAGCAGACTATTCTCATGTGCAGGAACAGACGCAGTTGATCCGCGAGATCAATAAAGAACTGAAAAAACAGGGTATTGACGAAGAAGCCCGCATGGCATGTGAATATGTATCGGAGCTGAAAGACGAAGCATGGCGTGATGCGATCGAAGCGTTCCTTGGTGTGCATCGTTATGCGATCCTGGTATCTCCGCAGGCATTTGATACAGCAAATGAAGTGATGGATCACTCCGGGCATCGTTATGTGGAGCTGGTCAATACAAAACGTCTGTCTGAACGCAGGATCAAATGCGAGGAAGATTCCGTCTGTCATTATCTCCAGATCCAGAATGAGACGGCAGCGAAGTATTTCCAGTTCTGGCTGGGATCGATCCATGCCGTTGAGCTTGGTGATGTTGCGAAATATGACAATGCCATGTCAAAAGAAGGAAAACTTGGCAGAAATATGGCAGTTACTTACATCAATACGAAAAAAATCAAGAGTTACTGCCTTGGCGGTGCGGCAATCGAACTGAACCGCAAAAGAGCTGCGAAAAAACTGGAGCAGTTGGAAAAACGGGAAAAAGAGATTTTAAGCAGCAGACATACCATGCAGAATCAGGATGTCTTTCTGCAGAGCAGTCTGGATTATTTTAAAGATTACAATCTGGAAGCAAACAGAGAATGCGAACAGTTAAGTGCTGAGCTGGAAGCAGAGAATGTACGTTACCATGCACTTCTGGAAGCTCAGAAAAACAATGCAGAATTTATGGCACTTTCGCAGCGTGTTGCGGATCTGGAAAAGCAATTACAGGAAAAAACGAAAAAGAAAGATGAAGAAAGTAAGAAGCGCTATAAATTAGAAGCTGAGATTGAACAGAAGAAAAAAGATATCACAGCGTATCGGACAAAGGAAGCAGAAGAGAAGAAGCATCTGGAAGAAGAACAGCAGCTTAACCGTTCTGCAACAGAAAAAGCGATCGCAGAGTACGATCGCTATCTTGCCGGTGAGGATAAAAAAGGCGGCATCATGCAGCTTTCTGAAAAAGAGCAGATGGCGAAACGTGTCAGCAGTTTTGCGGCAAATATCAACGGGCAGCAGCAGGCGTACAACAACCGCAAACAGGAAGAAGAGCGCCTGCCGATCGGACTTGAGTACGAAAAGAGCTATCACCAGAGACGCGGAAAGATCTGGATCGATGACCTTCAGAATCTGCAGCAGAAATTAAAAGAACAGACCATGCGTTACGAAAATATTTTCAAAAGGGAATTCGTCCTGAATATTTACGAGACGGCCAGGGCTGCCAGAAAAGATATTGCACAGATCAACAAAGAGCTTCGCAAGCTGAAATTCGCGACACGCTATCAGTTTGATGTGAAGTTTTTAAATGATAATTCCGACTATGCAAAAATTCTGCGTTACGCAGAATATCTTCAGCAGACCGGCAATCTGGCAGATGGTCAGATTGCCCTTACAAAGCTGATGGGGTATGAGGATGACGAAGTGGAGAGACGGGAGCGGGAGATCAAAGATATCATCAACCGCATCATTGAAAAAAATGATCTGGCGGAGATCCAGAAATTTGCCGATTACCGCAATTATATGAGCTACGAGATCATCATCAACAACGAAGAAGTAAAAGACGGAAAATTATCCAAACAGGTAGGATACAATTCCGGTGCCGGAACGCAGATCCCATACACCCTGATCCTGTCGGCGGCACTCTCGATGCTCTACAATGTGCGTGTCAATTCCGTGCGTCTGATCTTTATTGATGAGCCGTTCGAAAAAATGAGTGACCACAATATCAAACTGATGCTTGATTTCTTCAAAAATCAGGATTTCCAGGTTATCTTCTGTGCACCGCCAAACAAACTGGAATCGATCGGAAGCGAATGTGGTGTGATCATTCCGGTTCTGAAAAATGCAAATGATGATATGTTGATCGGAAAGGTGAAATTTCATGACACAGTTAATGGAGCAAATTAAAGAAAAAGATGCGCAGGCATTTACCCACAGCGGCAAATTCCATGCCGACGATGTATTTTCGGCGGCGCTTCTGCTGTCGGTCAATCCGGAGATCACGATCTGCAGGGGCAGTCAGGTGCCGGAGGATTTTGAGGGGATTGTCTTTGATATCGGAAGAGGAAAATACGACCATCATCAGAGGGATAGCAGAATCCGTGAAAATGGTGTGCCATATGCGGCTTTCGGGCTTCTATGGGAAGAGCTGGGTGCTGAGATTTTAGGGGAAGAACTGGCAGAAAAATTTGATGAGGCTTTTGTGCAGCCATTGGACAACAACGACAACACCGGCGAAAAAAATGAGCTTGCAACGCTGATCGGCAATTTCAATCCGCCATGGGATGCACAGGGCGGAAACGATGCAGCGTTTTTCAGGGCAGTCGGCGTTGCAGGCATGATCCTGGACAATAAACTGGAGCGTTACCGGGGCAACGAGCGTGCGGATAAGCGAGTGGAGGAAATATTAAAGCAGCATCAGGCAGAGATCGCAGCCGGCAAAAAGCCGGAGTATGAAAGACAGATCCTGGTTCTGCCGGATTTTATCCCGTGTCAGAAATACCTTTCCGAGACGGATATCGCATTTGTGATCTTTCCGTCGAACCGCGGCGGGTACTGTATTCAGCCTCAGAAACGGGAGTATTCACTGAATTATAAATGCAGTTTTCCAGAGAGCTGGCTTGGGCTGGAAAAAGAAGAATTAAAAGAGGAGAGCGGTCTTGCCGGTGCAGAATTCTGCCATAAGGGGGGATTTCTGATGACGACAAGTACGCTGGAAGACGCCATAAAGGCATGCAGGATCAGCCAGCAGCAGTTTCACGAAGAAGTTGTGATCGTAAGCCTTGGAGGTGATGATAAAGGCGATGCACTGCTTTTAAAACTTCCGCAGTTTTCGCAGGCAAAGATTGTCCATGTAAAACTGCCGGAGCTTCCGCCGATGGAGTGGGATGGTATTTACGGAGAATCCACGCTCGAAAAACAGGAGTGGAAAGCACAGATCAAGGAGCAGGTGAAAAAAATCCTGAGATCCAAACCGGAGGCAGTCTATGTGCAGGGAGAACTTTTTGCGGTGTATCCGCTGATCCATGCCCTTCGCAAACGCCATATGCCGGTGCTTGTGAGGACAGAGATGGAAGGGGAACAGAAAATTGTGCGGATTCCGTCCGGCTCATAATGTGATTTCTGACTTTTGACCCTGGCATTTCAAAAAGTGCACAAAAAAGCAGACCTGAAAACAGGAAAAAAGTAGAAAATGGCATTGTATCCTTGCAATTTAGTCGGATTTTAGGTAGAATATAAGTCTATGGATATAATCATCCAGGGATAAAAGAGGGCGGATTACGAAGATTCCTGGATCGTTATAAAAATGTATGAAAGGAAAAGGAAATGAATAAGAAAGACGAATTCAAACCGTACATTCCGGCAGACAGAGTCATGCCGGAGCTTACTGTGACTTCCATTATTATGGGTGTTTTGCTCGCAGTAATTTTCGGAGCAGCCAATGCATATCTTGGACTCCGAGTTGGTATGACTGTTTCTGCTTCTATTCCGGCAGCAGTTATATCTATGGGTGTTATCCGCATTATCATGCGTAAGAACTCCATCCTTGAAAGTAACATGGTACAGACCATCGGTTCAGCCGGTGAGTCACTTGCAGCAGGAGCGATCTTTACGATGCCGGCACTGTTCCTCTGGGCAGAAGAGGGTCTTTGCTCTATGCCGAGCCTGGTAGAGATCACACTGATCGCACTTTGCGGCGGTGTTTTAGGTGTACTTTTCATGGTACCGCTTCGTAATGCCCTGATCGTGAAAGAGCACCAGACACTGCTTTACCCGGAAGGAACTGCATGTGCAGACGTACTTCTGGCCGGCGAAGAAGGCGGAGCAAACGCTTCTACCGTATTCTCAGGTATGGGACTTGCAGCAGTATTTAAATTTGTTGTTGACGGTCTGAAGGTGATTCCGGCAGACGTATCAGCAGCTTTTAAATCCTTCAAAGGTGAGATCGGTATGGAAGTATACCCGGCACTGCTTGGTGTTGGTTATATTGTAGGACCAAAGATCGCATCTTACATGTTTGTTGGTTCTGTATTCGGATGGCTGGTTATCATCCCGCTGATCTGTCTGTTCGGACCTGATACCTGGCTGTATCCGGCAAAAGCAGGCACAACGATCGCTCAGCTTTATGCAGGCGGCGGTGCAGCAGCGATCTGGAGTACTTACGTAAAATACATCGGTGCAGGTGCCATCGCAACAGGCGGTATCATCTCTCTGATCAAATCTCTGCCTCTGATCGTAAAAACTTTCAGCGACTCTATGAAGAGCGTAAAAGGCGGAAAAAATACAAGTACTGCACGTACTGCACAGGATCTGCCGATGCAGTTTATCCTGATCGGAATCGTTGCTATGGTTGTTATCATCTGGGCAGTACCGGCTATCCCGGTAACTCTGCTTGGGGCAGCACTGATCGTAATCTTCGGATTCTTCTTTGCAACCGTATCCTCCCGTATGGTAGGTCTGGTAGGAAGCTCCAACAACCCGGTATCCGGTATGGCAATCGCTACTCTGCTGATCGCAACTATGGCGATCAAAGGAAGCGGCAAAACCGGTATCGACGGTATGACAGCAGCAATCGCAATCGGTTCAGTTATCTGTATTATCGCAGCAATCGCAGGCGATACTTCACAGGATTTAAAGACCGGTTATCTGCTTGGTGCTACACCGAAAAAACAGCAGATTGGTGAGCTGATCGGTGTTCTTGCATCCGGTCTGGCTATCGGCGGTGTTCTCTACCTGCTGAATGCAGCATGGGGTTACGGCGGAGCAGAAGTACCGGCTCCTCAGGCAACTCTGATGAAGATGATCGTAGAAGGTATCATGGGCGGAAACCTGCCATGGAACCTGGTATTTGTCGGCGTATTCCTGGCACTGGGGCTTGAGATCCTGCGTATCCCGGTAATGCCGTTCGCAATCGGTCTGTATCTGCCGATTTACCTGAATGCAACCATCATGATCGGTGGTGTTGTACGTATGGTAATGGATGCACGTAAGAATGTCGATGAAAAGACAAAAGAACAGCAGTCCACAGACGGAACACTGTACTGTGCAGGTATGATCGCCGGAGAAGGTCTGGTAGGTATCCTGCTGGCAATTTTCGCAGTATTTGGTATCAACACAAGCATCGGAGAGAGTGTAAACTTTGGAAATATCGGTGGTGTCATTCTTATGGTACTGATGATTGCATCCCTGCTTTACTTCTCTCTTAAGAAAAAGAAAAAAGCATGAGAAAAAAGAAACAGGAACAACAGATAAATTATCTGGATCTGATTCCGGTAAAAGCAGAAGGTCTGAAGTGGCACAAAGACTTCAGGGATCGCGTGATACTGGAAGTAAAAAATGAAGGTTTTTTTAACGGGATCGCACAGAAAGTATTTAACCGCCCGGAAGTCACAAAGATACATCTGGATGTACATGGAAGTTATCTTTGGCCTTTTATTGATGGAGAGAGAACAGTCATGGATCTGGCAGCTCTGGAAAAAGAGCAGTTTGGAGAAGCGGCAGAACCACTTTATCCACGAATCGTAAAATATTTTCAGATTCTTGAGAACAATCATTTTGTAAGTTTTAAATAGTGAAATCCCTTGCAGCAGGCAGGTTTCTGTTGTGAGGGATTTTCTGATATAAAGAGCAGGCTCTTTATTTATACAGGAGGATTTTTTATGGATTTAAAGAAAAAGCAGACAATAGGTTCTGCACATGTACGCGGCAAATTTTCCGGTCGTATCGGATATGTACTGGCAGTTGCCGGATCTGCCGTAGGACTTGGAAATATCTGGCGTTTCCCATACCTGGCTGCTAAGTACGGCGGTGGTATGTTTCTGCTAATTTATCTGATCTTAATGCTTACATTTGGCTATGTTATGATCGTGTCCGAGACAGCACTTGGACGCATGACAAAGAAAAGTCCGGTTGGAGCATTTCATAGTTTTGGAAAAAGCATGCCGTTTCATTTTGGCGGCTGGATCAATGCAGTCATTCCAATGATGATCGTTCCTTATTACAGTGTGATCGGTGGCTGGGTTATGAAATACCTGTTTGAGTATATCCGGGGCAATGCAAATGTTGTTGCACAGGATGGCTATTTCAACAGTTTTATCACCTCTTCTATGGAAGTAGAAATATGGTTTCTGATCTTTGCGGCACTGGTATTTATTGTCATTCTTGCCGGCGTAAAAAACGGAGTAGAACGTGTGTCAAAAGTTATGATGCCGCTTCTGATCCTGCTGGCAGCCTGTGTGGCTGTTTATTCCATCACAAGACCGGGAGCCGTGGAAGGCATCAAATATTTCCTGATCCCGAATCTGGAGAACTTTTCCTGGATGACCGTTGTTGCAGCAATGGGGCAGATGTTTTATTCGCTGTCGATCGCGATGGGTATCCTGTACACGTATGGATCTTATATCGGGAAAGATGTAGACATCGAAAAAAGCACCACGCAGGTTGAGATTTTTGATACCGGTGTCGCACTTCTGGCCGGTCTGATGATCATTCCGGCAGTGTTTGCATTCTCCGGCGGAGATATGGAAACGCTCCAGGCAGGACCGGCACTGACGTTTATCACACTGCCGAAAGTGTTTGCAAGCATGGGAATCGGCACGGTTGTCGGTATTGCATTCTTTCTGATGTTTTTGTTTGCAGCACTGACCAGTGCGATCTCACTTCTGGAGACCAGCGTTTCTACTCTGAATGATGAGCTTCACTGGAGCCGTGCGAGATGCTGTCTGCTGATGGTGGTCGTGATGCTGGTGATCGGAACTGCATCCTCTTTCGGATATGGCATCTGGGATTCCGTAAAGATCCTTGGCATGCAGTTTTTGGATTTCTTTGACTTCCTCACCAACTCAGTTATGATGCCGATCGCAGCACTTGCCACCTGTATCCTGATCCTGAGAGTCGTCGGATTTCGAAAGATGGACGCAGAGATCGAACAGTCATCCGATTTCAAACGGAAGAAACTGTATCATTTTTTCCTGAAATATCTGGCATGCGCCTGTGTTATTATTATTCTTCTCAGCTCCATTGCAAATGTCATGGGATGGATTTCGCTGTAGAAAGTTTGGATTGACAAGACATGATTCGTTTGTTATAGTGGTATTTGTCTGAAAACAGAATATAAAATAACGAGAGTGAGCGAGAGTTCATGAAGGGGTACACCACCACGGGTGTAGTTCTTTGTGGACTCTTTTTGATTTGCAGAAAAATGCTTTCCTGTAAATCAAAAAACGCTCCGCGGGGATGCACAGCGATTCTGTTAGGTAAATGTCAGCAAAGCTGACCAGAATCGCGTGCCAAGTCTCACATGCGTCCGACTTGAACTTTAGTAATTTACAGGAAAATGCTGGTATTCTGGCATTTCAGAAATTTTCAGAAATATGCACAAATCTTGAAAGGAGGCACCTTATGGTTACAATAAACGGAAACCAGACAACCCTTTCCGCAGACCTCACAGTCGCAGAATATCTGGAGCAGAACAACTACCAGACAAATCGTATCGTTGTGGAATTAAACGAAGAAATCCTTCCGAAATATCTCTATTCGGAAACAAGATTAAAAGATGGTGACAGCATGGAGATCGTTACCTTTGTTGGAGGGGGCTGAAAATGAAAGAAAAACTTACAAAAGAAGAAATCCTGGCGGCACTCAATGAACGTCATTCACCGGAAAAGCAGACACTGCTTTCCGCAGGACGTGTGGCGATCGCAGGACTTGGCGGACTTGGCTCGAATGTAGCCTGCGCACTGGCAAGGATCGGTGTCGGCCATCTGCATCTGATTGATTTTGATGTCGTGGATATCACAAATCTGAACCGCCAGCAGTATTTTATGGAGCATCTTGGCATGTACAAAACCGATGCCCTGAAGTCATTGCTGCTGAAGATCAATCCGTATCTGGACATCCGCACGGATTGTGTGAAAGTGACAGAAGAAAATCTGGTGGAGCTGCTGGGGGACGAACCGATCATCTGTGAAGCTTTCGACCGGCCGGAAGCAAAAGCAATGCTGGTCAATGGCGTGCTGGAACATTTCCCGGAGAAAAAGCTGGTATCGGCGACTGGAATGGCAGGCTATGGCAGCAGCAACACGATCCGCACCAGGCGTCTGATGAAAAATTTTTATCTGTGCGGGGATGGAGTGACAGAACCGGAGTATGGAAACGGTCTGATGGCACCTCGCGTGGCAATCTGTGCGGCACATGAAGCAAATATGATAACACGTCTTATATTGGACGAAGAAGAAATATAACACGATCAGAAAAGAACAATATTTTTCGCAAAATGGAAACGCTGTGAAATATAGAATTGTTATGTGAAAGAAAGGAAAAATCATGAACACAAAAGACGATAAATTTATCCTGGGAGGACATGAATTTACCTCCCGTTTTATTCTGGGATCCGGAAAATTTTCTCTGGATCTTGTAAAAGCCTGTATTGAGAAAGCCGATGCACAGATCATCACCCTGGCTCTGCGTCGTGCAAACGAAGGCGGTCTGGCAAACATTCTGGATTATATTCCGGATGATGTCACACTGCTTCCAAACACTTCCGGAGCAAGAAATGCAAAAGAGGCAGTCCGTATTGCAAGACTGTCCAGAGAACTCGGATGCGGCGATTTCGTAAAAATCGAAGTGGTGCATGATTCGAAATATCTGCTTCCAGATAATTATGAGACGATCAAGGCGACCGAAATCCTGGCAAAAGAAGGATTTGTCGTCATGCCGTACATGTATCCGGATCTGAATGCGGCAAGAGCACTTGCAGATGCCGGAGCAGCCTGTATCATGCCGCTCGGTGCACCGATCGGTTCCAACAAAGGACTTTGCACAAAAGAATTTATCCAGATCCTGATCGATGAAATGGAACTGCCGATCATTGTGGATGCCGGTATCGGCAGGCCGTCCCAGGCATGTGAGGCGATGGAGATGGGAGCCGCTGCGGTAATGGCAAACACAGCGATCGCAACAGCAGGTGATGTTCCGGCGATGGCAGAAGCATTTAAAAAGGCAATCGAAGCCGGAAGAAGTGCATACCTTTCCGGGCTTGGCAGAACGATCGAACGTGGTGCAAGTGCATCTTCTCCGCTGACCGGATTTCTGCAGGATTAGGAGGCAGCCACCATGGAAAACACGCATGTAAATGAAAGTATTTTAAGTGCTGAAATTCTGGAAGACCAGAAAAAAAACCGCATCGACCATATGAAATACCTGAAAGGCATGGAAGATATCGGCTCTGAAGTTCTGGACAAAGTGGTCAGCGAGATGGAAGCCTATGATTATGATAAATATACCGAAGCAGATGTAAGAAGAGCACTGGCACACAGCGAGCGTACGCCGGAAGATTTCCAGGCACTTTTATCGCCGGCAGCCCTGCCGCTGCTGGAAGAGATCGCCCAGGCAGCCCAGGTGGAGACGAGAAAACATTTCGGAAACAGTGTCTATATGTTCACACCGATCTACATTGCAAACTACTGTGAGAATTATTGTATCTATTGTGGATTCAACTGCCACAATAAGATCAACCGTGCACAGTTAAATGCAGAAGAAATTGAAAAAGAGATGGCAGCGATCGCAAAGACCGGTCTGCAGGAAATTCTGATCCTGACCGGCGAGAGCCGCAGCAAATCTACCGTGGAATATATCGGAGAAGCCTGCAAGATCGCACAGAAATATTTCAAGGTGATCGGTCTTGAGATTTATCCGGTCAATTCTGATGAATATGCTTATCTTCACGAATGTGGTGCAGATTATGTAACGGTATTCCAGGAAACATACAATTCTGATAAGTATGAGACGCTGCATCTGTCAGGACACAAACGTATTTATCCTTACCGTGTCAATGCACAGGAACGTGCACTGATGGGCGGCATGCGAGGCGTCGGATTCGGGGCATTGCTTGGTCTGGATGATTTCCGTAAAGATGCATTTGCAACCGGTTATCATGCATGGCTTTTACAGAGAAAATATCCGCACGCAGAAATTGCTTTTTCCTGTCCGCGGCTTCGCCCGATCATCAACAATGACCGCATCAATCCAATGGATGTCCATGAACGGCAGCTTTTACAGGTAGTCTGTGCATATCGTCTGTTTATGCCGTTTGCGAGCATTACCGTATCGACAAGAGAATGTGAGAGAGTCCGTGACAATCTGGTCGGAATCGCCGCAACCAAGATCTCAGCGGGAGTCAGCACCGGAATCGGCAGCCATGTCGAAGACATCGAGGACAAAGGGGACGATCAGTTCGAGATTTCCGACGGCAGATCCGTGGAAGAAGTTTACGATGCATTGTTGGCACACAATCTTCAGCCGGTCATGTCGGATTATATCTATGTATAGGGAATATGGTCAGGTTGTGGCGGTCACAAACCGCAGCCTGACAGAGCGTCCTTTTCTGGAACAGATCTGCAGAGTCTGTGAAATGCATCCGGATGCGTTGATCCTGCGGGAAAAAGATCTCTCAGAAAAAGAATATGAAGAACTGGCACGGGAAGTGATGGCGATCTGTGCGAAATATCAGGTTCCATGTATTTTGCATACATTCTGGCAGGTCGCGGAAAAACTGAAATGTGATACGGTACATCTGCCGCTTCCCATTCTGCGTCAGTTTGTTCTGGAGAAACAGAACCAGAAAAAGCAAAAATGCCGGGAATCTCAGAATTTGAGTATGCCAGAGAACCAGACAGAGATTATACAGAAAATCGGCACATCGGTACATTCTGTCGAGCAGGCAGAAGAAGCACAGCGTCTTGGCGCGTCTTACGTGACGGCAGGGCATATTTATGCAACCGACTGCAAAAAAGGACTGCAGCCACGGGGACTTGATTTTTTACGTCAGGTCTGTGCAGCAGTCGATCTTCCGGTGTACGCCATCGGTGGGATTAAATTTGATGAGACTCAGTGGATGAGCCTGAAAGAGTGTGGTGCAGCCGGAGGCTGCATTATGTCAGGGATGATGAAGATTTAAAAAGATTAAACCAACTTTCCGTATTCTTCATCGCTGACCGGTTCGCACCATTCGTTAGATGTCTCCGTGCCAGGTACTTCCACTGCAAGGTGGCTGAACCAGGAGTCCGGTGCTGCTCCGCGCCAGTGTTTTACTTCAGCAGGAATATTGATGCAGTCGCCCGGTTTCATCTCGATGGCTTCTTTTCCTTCTTCCTGATAGTAGCCTCTGCCGGCAACGCATACCAGAATCTGGCCGCCGCCGCTCTTTGCGTGGTGGATGTGCCAGTTATTGCGGCAGCCCGGCTCAAAGGTTACATTAAAGATGCCAACCTGACTTGCAGATACCGGAGCGAGAAAACTTTTGCCGCTGAAATACTGTGCAAATCCATCGTTCGGAGCACCGATCGGAAATACCATTTCTTTCTGCGTTACACCGTGGTCTTTTGCATTCTGCAAATGGAATTTCAGGGAAGAATCTGTGATTCCCTGTGCCATCAGAGCCACTACGGTGATAATGCTTCTTGTCTTTACATCAATGTCCTGGTTATTCCAGTTTTCGCCAAAGAGAACATCATCATTAAAATGTGCAAACTCCGGTGCAAATTCTCCAAGGGCATTTCTGCCGGCTGTCTGTACGATTTTTGCCATTTTATTTTCCTTCTACCAGGTTTTTACCCAGTTTTCGATATCCTGTTTATTTGCTCTGTTCAGAAGTTTTCCTTCCACGAAAGTTGCATTCGGTGCGGACGGCTGTAATTCTTTTACTGTGTTGCCGAATCCGCTTCCGCCTGAAGTTGCGAACAGGATTATTTTTTTGCCTGAGAAATCATATTTTTCAAGGAATGTATTGATAATGGTCGGAGCGACATACCACCAGATCGGGAAGCCGATGATCACTTCATCGTAAGCACGGATGTCAAGATCACTGTCTGCGATTTCCGGTCTGAATTTCTTGTCATTCATCTCAACGCTGCTTCTGGATTTTTTATCCATCCAGTTCAGGTCGCTCTTTGTATATTTTACTTTTGGTGCGATTTCATACAGATCACAATTACCTGCCTCTGCTACCATTTCTGCTACTTTCTTTGTTGTTCCGCTTGCACTGAAAAATGCTACTAATCTCTTCAAAACGAACACCTCCTGAAAATTTCGCAACTGCCTGTTGCCTTCGCAGTTACGACGTAAAATTACGCTCATTCTGTTCATCTCGCAGCAAACATACCGGAGATATTTTTTAAATTTTACCTTACACGCTTATTATATATCCTGTTATTTTACAATGTCTAATACTTATATCGTATGCTTTTCTATGCCTTAAAAGCATTGATCTCTTCGATGAATTTATGGATTGCCGGTGAGTATGGGATATTTCTCCTCCAGGCAATCACGGTGTTTGCTTCGATCTCCGGAAACAGTCTTTTCTGGATAACCATTTCCCGGCTCCAGTACCTTGTCGCACCTTCGATCGAGATCGGATAACCAAGTCCGTGCATCGCCAGAATCCCGGCATTCGTTCCGAGATTACTGGTAAAGGCAATGTTCAGCCAGTAGAAATCTTTGCCAAACCAGTTCGCCAGTTCACTCTGTACCGTCACACGTTCCGGCAGGATCAGGGGAATATTCATCAAGTCTTTTTTGGTGATCACTTCTTTGACGGCAAGTGGGTCATCAGATCGCATCGTCACGACCCAGTGATCGCTGTTCTGGATGCGGATATAGTCCAGGCCTTCCGTGCTGACCGGTTCCAGAAACAGGCCGATGTCCACCAGACCTCTGCTCATCATATCGGAAATATTGTCGGCAGTTCCGGTGTGGATCGCAAACTGGACGAGCGGATATTTTTCTTTATAACTTTTGCAGATTTTTGCAAGGGTTTCTACCGCCATAAATTCGCCGCATCCGATCGTGATCTTTCCCTCTATCGACTCCTGGCTGCTATGAAATTCGCTGATGATCTTATCCTCCAGATCAACGATTTCCAGTGCTCTTCGTTTCAGGAGCAGACCTTCGTTTGTGAGCGTGATGCTGTGCCCACTGCGGTCAAATAATTCGCACCAAGTTCCTCCTCCAGTGCGGCAAGCTGCCTGGAAAGCGTCGGCTGCGTAATGTTCAGCTGCTTTGCGGCTTTTGTAAAACTCTGTTCTTTTGCGACCGTAAGAAAATATCGCAGTACTCGCAGATCCATATATCATCCCCCATTTTCATAATGTCTGTACAGCAATTCTGTCAGGTAAATGTCAGCGAATTCGACCAAAATCATAAATGTCGTCAGCTTTTTGTGTGAGGCAGACATTTATACAAAATCAGGATTGTCACAAACGTCAGTATCTCAGATGCAAGAAAAGACATCCACACGCCGTTGATGCCGAACCATCTGGAAAGAAGGATCGCACAGACGGTGATCGCAACCGCTCCTCGCATAATGGAGCCGACGATCGCCGGCAGGCTGTCATCGACTGCTGAAAAATAGGATACCAGCAGAATATTGATTCCGGCGAGCAGAAATCCAAGAAAATACAGTCGCATTCCGGTTTGAGCATAAGCGACGAGCTGAAGATTCTGTTCGCTGTTGAAGATGGCGATCAGCGTATCGGTCATGCCCCACGCACAGAGCACGATCAGTGCTTCTACGATCAGGCAGGTCAGGATACTGTAACGAAGCAGTCTGTGGACATCACGGCTGTTTCCGGCTCCGTAACTCTCGCTGAAAAGCGGCTGTGTTCCCTGAGCAAGTCCATTTAAAATGGACACTGCAACGATTGAATAATTTGCCACCACACCGTAGGCTGCCACGCCGATATTTCCGGCAAGATTTAAAAGCAGCACATTGAAAACGGCTGTGATCACTGCAGAAGAGATCTCACCGACAAACGCAGAGATACCAAGCTGACAGCAGGAGATCAGATGCCGGATGGACGGCAGGGACAGGTGGATCGGTACCTGACTTTTTTTGCTGAAAAGATGCGTGCTGCACACACTCATGGTGACCACCGGAGAGAGGGCAGTGGCAAGGGCAGCTCCCGCCAGCCCCATTTTCAGTGGAAACATGAAAATGTAGTCAAACACAATGTTAAACAGACTTCCGATGATTGATGCCAGCATAGCCCTTGTCGGTGCATCATCGTTTCGGGTAAATGCCGTGAACGTATAATTTGACATAAAAAACGGTGCTCCGAGCAGGACGATCCGCAGATAAGTCGTTCCAAGTTTCACAAGATCTGCATCCGCACCGAGCATTTTCAGCAGATTCGCCGGAAATAAGATTCCACACAGTATAAATGGAATACTGAGCAGAATACTCCACATAAGAGACTGCCCGAAATAATGATCTGCCTTGTCACCTTTTGATTTTACGATGCGATACCTTGTCGCAGAGCCGATCCCGGTCATTGCCCCGATCGCATACAGCACACCGTAAACCGGCAGGATCAGGTTCAGAACCGTCAGGCCGTCTGCACCGGAATTCAGCGAAATAAAAAAAGTATCCGCCAGAATGTAGATCGATATGCCGATCATTCCGGCCATACTCTGAGTCACATACTTAAAAAATTTTCTGAACATGATTTTAGATTCCTTTTTTTCAAATATTCTAACTGCTTGGTTCTGCAAAGTCAACATTCGCAGTCGTGCTTAAAATCTTGTTTCTGAAAAAGAGGGGTGCTGCGGCATCTTGTATTCTGTTTTTCGTGTGTGCTATACAATATCATATGATGTAGGTTTAATGCCCGTCCTGATATGAAGCGAAACAGAGCGTAGATCGCAAAGCGAAGTATCGTATGGCATCTGTTGGCTCCGGTATACGGAAAAATTATGTGAAAATGGAAGTGATGAATTTATGAGTTTACTTTGGATGGATTATGAAACAGAATTTGATCGATTGGTGGAGGATGCGTTTCAGTGGGAATCGAAACAGAAAGCAGAATATTTTGCTTCCTTAAGTTCGCGGGTCCGCAAGATTATTTACCGGGATACCCGCTATAATGTTGACTTCCTCTACACTGCATTTGTTTTAAATGATGATAAAATTATGGAAGATTATGCGATCTGGCTTTTTGAACTGATGGATTCTATTTTCAAACACAGAACTTCAGAAGAAACAGCAGAATATGTGATCCATCATCTGGAAGCCATTCGTCAGAGCATTCCGGAGGCAGTCAGCGAAGAAAAGCAGGAACGGCTCAGTCATCTGATCGGGCTTGCTCAGGACTGCATCCGCAAATACGATCCGGATCCGGATGCAGAGACGTTTGGTCATTCCCGTTATGAAACAGAGATCGAAGAATACATGGATCTGCTTTTTTCAAAGAAAACACATCAGACACTGGCTCTGATCCAGGATTTTATAAAAAGAGGAATTCCGGTCAGTGACATTTATGTGGAAATCCTGGCAGAAAGTATGCGACGCATCGGCGAGCTGTGGCACAGTTCCAAAATCACGGTAGATACAGAGCACTACTGTACTTCGGTCACACAGATGACAATGGTTCAGATGTATCCGACGCTTTTTGGCAGTGAACGCAAGAACAAAACGCTGCTCTGTGCCTGTCCCGGCAGTGAACTGCATGAAATGGGAGCGAGAATGGTAGCGGATCTGCCGATCGCAGTTGGCGGAAAGGCTTTTGAGAGCACGGATTCGATATGGAAACAATGGGCGGTTGATATTTATACTTCCGATGCCCGTTCTTTGCTGAAACAGGCAAATAAAATTTGTGGAGTTGGATAAAGATGATATATGCTGTATTATTATGTGATAAAAATTGGAAAATAGAACGAATTCTGCATCAGACATTACAGCCGGATTTTTTTCAGACCGGAAGTGTGTTTACAGAGCTTGTTTCTGATCCAGAAGATGAACAATCAGCTGATCGATTCGCAGCGGGCACTGACGCTCTCGAATATCAAAATGGAGCAGGCCAAAAAGACGGCTACAGAAGCTCTGAAAATAGCAGAAAAGGCAAACAAATCCAAGTCTTTGTTTCTGGCAAATATGAGCCATGACATCCGCACGCCGATGAACGCGATCGTCGGTATCGCAAAGCTGATGAAATATGAGCTGCATAATCCGGAAAGACTGAAAAATTATCTGGAAAAACTGCTTGCTTCCTGTCAGCATCTGCTCGGCTTGATCAATGATATTCTGGATATAACAAAGATTGAGAGCGGTTCGGTGACGCTGCATAAAGAATCTGTCAATCTGAAAGAACAGATAGAGAAGATCGATGCCGTGAAATATACCCCAAATGGCGGGATGATCCATTTTGAGATACGGGAAGAAACGGCTGCACGTGCATCTGCCTCAGCCTGTATTTTCACCATCACAGACAACGGCATGGGTATGACCCCGGAATTCCAGAAAGTGCTTTTTGATACTTTTACACGTGCGGAAGATTCCGTGACAAACAAAATCCAGGGAACCGGTCTTGGTATGGCGATCACAAAAAATATCGTAGAAATGATGGAAGGAACGATCACGGTGGACAGTGCACCGGGAAAAGGAAGTTGCTTCGAAGTGCGTGTTCTGTTAGAGCCGGATGCCAGCGTGCCGGCATCTTCCGGTCACAAAAAGAAAAACAGGCTCTCGGAAAAAGATGGTAAATCCGTTCTTTGCGGCATGAAATTTCTCTGTGCGGAGGACAATGAGCTGAATGCGGAAATTCTGGAATCTCTGCTTCAGGTATCCGGTGCTTCCTGCACCATTTATCCGGATGGAGAACAGATCGCAGAAGCTTTTAAAAAAGTACAGCCAGGGGATTATGATGCCATCCTGATGGACGTACAGATGCCGAAGATGGACGGTTATGAGGCGACAAAGAAAATCCGAAACGGCACAAATCCGGTCGGTCGGGACATCCCGATCATAGCTATGACGGCAAATGCATTTGCAGATGACATCCAGCACAGCCTGGACTGCGGCATGAATGCACATATCTCAAAACCGATCGATCTGAAGTTGCTGGAGGAGATTTTTGACCAAAACTGATGCCTGCAAATCGCTCCGTTACAAAGCAACTTGTCGGAAAGATATTTTGACATTTTAACCATGGCATCATAGAATAGAAACATGAACAGTTACGGAATCATTCACTGTTTTAATTTTAACATACAGGAGGAAAACAAAATGGCAATTCATTCAGTTGATGCAGAAGATGATCAGTTCGCATACCGCTACGATACACAACTGCTGATCGAAAGAAGAGACGAAGATTTGGACGAGGACGAGATTTCGGATTACATCACCGAACATTTCGAAGGAAACAGCCTGATCGCAGCCGGGGATGAAGACCTGATAAAAATCCATTTCCATACAAACGAACCATGGAAAATTTTAGAGTACTGCAATTCCATAGGTGAAATCTTTGATATTGTTGTGGAAGATATGATCCGCCAGGCAAACGGTCAGCAGGGCTGAAAAAGAACATGAAACATATGGCAAAAACACAGCAGAACATTCTGAAAGAGCTGGACTCGGGGAAAATATTTCCCCTGATCGTTCGGCTTTCTGTTCCTGCTGTCATCGCTCAGCTTATCACATTTCTGTATAATATTGTGGACCGAATGTATGTCGCGAAGATCGATAAAGTTGGAATGGATGCCTTGGCGGCTCTTGGCATTGTGCTTCCGATCACACTGATCATTCAGGCATTTGCGAATCTTATCGGGCTTGGAGGTTCTCCGAGAGCCGGTATCAAAATGGGCGAGGGAAACCAGGCAGAAGCAAACCAGATTTTTAATCTCTCATTTCTTATGCTTGCTCTGATCGGCGTAACGATCGGGCTTATCACGTTTTTCTTTGCAGAACCGATCGTGCTTTTCTTCGTACAGATGACACTCCAGAATGTAAACGTTGCCCTCGGACAGGCAAGATCGGCACTGATCCTCGCCGTTACCAGAAAAGTGATCATCCTGATTCCGCTTTGCACTGACAAAATACCTTGGATTTCAGGGCGTTTATCTCTCCGAAGGAATCGCAGATTTTGTTGCAGGGATCATCACATCCATTGTGATCTTTACCTCATTTCCGAGAATTTTCCGCAGGCGTGCAGAAGAAGTGAAAAATCAGAAAGAAAGATTTGTATAATTCCCCCGCATTTTCACATACTATCCATACAGTGCAGAATATGGAAAAGCATGAAGAATACAGGAGGAAACAGATAAATGAAAGCTACAGGAATTGTTCGGCGTATTGATGATCTGGGAAGAGTTGTCATTCCAAAAGAGATCCGCAGAACATTGAGAATCAAAGAAGGAGATCCACTGGAGATTTTCACAGACCGCGAAGGAGAAGTGATCTTAAAGAAATATTCTCAGGTCGGAGAACTCGGGAAATTTGCCACAGAATTTGCAGAATCACTTGCACAGACAAGCGGACACGGCGTATGTATCACAGACCGCGACCAGATCGTAGCGGCAGCAGGCGGCATGAAAAAAGAATATGTCGGCAAAACGATCAGTGATGTGCTTGAAAATATGATCAATGAAAGAGAATCCATTCTCGCCGGGAAAACACCGGAACGTCATGTGGAGCTTACCAATGGAGAAAGCAAACCGGATGTACAGCAGGTGATCACACCGATACTTTGCGGAGGCGATGCGATCGGTTCCGTGATCCTCTCCGGAAAAGACCGAAGCGTCAAAATGGGCGAAACCGAAAATGCACTTGCGAAATGTGCGGCAGGATTTATGGGAAGACAAATGGAACAGTAAAGGTGAAGGCACAGGGAAATCCTGTGTCTTTTGTTTGCATTGTTACATAGCAGCTTGACATTTTGCAATTAGCAATATATGGTAGTAATAAACAGTGAGTTGCGGATACTTTTGCCTATATGAATCTTGTGGAAGCATGGGGAAGCGGTATTCCAAAGCTCATGCAGGCTATGCAGGAGTATGGATTGCGAGAACCGGAATTTATTGATATGGAGGTAGCATTTCGCATCAATCTTTATCGAGGTCAAAATGAGGTCATCAAGGTCAAAAATCAGAATTGTGAGCTCGATGCCCCCAATAATGACCGTAATGACCTTGAAACTCGATTGTCAGAACTGATTCGGAAAAATCCAGAATTGACACATAAAGTATTAGCAGAAGCACTTGCAGTTTCTGCTGCAACGATTAAGCGTACACTTACAAAGATGCAGCGTGAAGGTAAAGTTACCCGTGAAGGTTCTAATCGAAAAGGCAAATGGATATTGACAGACAAAATGAAATAGGATTGATTGGATGAATGACACGGCAAGAAGTATTTAGCTGGTGCAAACAGCAATACGGTACAGAGCTGGAATAGAAAAATATATTAATAAAAAGGATCATGAATAAATGGACACATCAGAATTTTACGGAAAAGAAAAAATCAGCCGCATTTTATTAAAAATCGCACCGCCTGTTATGCTGGCACAGCTGATCCAGGCACTTTATAACATCGTGGACAGCCTGTTTGTGGGCAGATATTCGGAGACAGGTCTGACGGCACTGTCTATTATTTACCCGCTTCAGCTTTTAATGATCGCCCTTGCGGTGGGGACAGGCGTCGGGATCAACACCGACATGGCATATTATTTCGGAATCCGTCAGGAGAAAAAAGCAGAAGAAGTGGCAGGCATCGGCACACCGCTTGCATTGTTTCTATGGATCGTTTTTGCGGCAGTCTGTTATCTGATCATGCCGTTTTATGCGAGGATTTCAACAAATTCAGAAGAAGTCATACGTGATGTTATCTTATATGGGAGAATTGTCTGTGTGGTCAGCATCGGTCTGTTTGCAGAAGGAGTCTGGAGCAAGATTTTGCAGGCACGCGGAGATATGAAAACGCCGATGGTGGCACAGATCGCCGGAGCGGTCACGAATATCATGCTTGATCCGATCCTGATTTTCGGAATGTTCGGCATACATAAATTTGGGATCGCCGGAGCAGCGATTGCTACGGTGCTCGGGCAGATCGTAGCGGCTCTTGTGGTCATGAAAAAAGCTTTTGTGAAATCACCTGAGAAATCCTGTTACCTGCCGCATATCAAAAGGATTTATCAGCTTGGGATACCGAACATTCTCATGCAGTCTGCGTACACGTTCTATATTTTCGGACTGAATATGATCCTGGCAGGATTTTCGGATCAGGCAGTGACGGCACTTGGGCTGTATTATAAATGGCAGAGCTTTTTCTTCATTCCGCTCGGAGCCCTTCAGACCTGCATTGTTCCGGTCATCAGCTTTAATTATGCGGCAAAAGATCAGGGACGCTGTAAAGCCGTGCTGAAGGAATCTCTGATCGCAGGAATAGCTCTGATGTTCCTTGGAACACTGTGCTTTGAATTTCTTCCAGTTCAGATGCTTTCGACCTTTTCAAAAGATCCACAGGTGATCGCGATCGGAACGAATGGATTTCATTATATCGGAGTGAGTTTTATCCCAATGGTCACTTCACTGATTTTTCCGGTCTATTTTCAGGCGATCGGCAGTGCCGTGAAAAGTTCCATCCTTACCGTGGTGCGGACGATGATCCTGTTTGTGCCGCTCGGATTTCTGTTTTCCAGATTCGGACTGCAATATTTCTGGCTGACCTTTCCGGTGACGGAAGTACTCACAACCTTGGTGGGATTTCGATTTTATCGCAGTCAATAAAAAGAGAATCTTCCGGTTTCATGAAAAAGATGTAATCGGGAGATTTTTGATATTATTACTCATAAAATGACATAGACAATATAGGGAAAATGATAGTATAATAAAAATACTTATATACGGAACGAAATAGTTCTGAAATTTCAAGGAGGGATGTACATGAAGAAAAAACGTATCGCATTGTTACTGGCGGCTGTGATGACTCTGAGCAGCATCAGCAGTACAGCAGCATTTGCCAGCGGAGTTGACGCTTCGAAGGAGATTGCAGGTCAGGAACAGGAAACGGAAACACTGGCGGAAGTGCCACAGACAGAAAGCGTGGAAAGTGAAACGCTGGTGGAAGTACCGCAGACGGAAAGCTTAGAAAGCGAAACGTTAACGGAAACACCACAAACAGAAACACAGGAAAAAGACGTCCAGGTGGAAAATGTCAAAGGAGCGAGAGAGATTCCAGAGGTAACCTCTGCGGAAGTGGATATCAGTAGTGCGAACAAAGAATTTATGGCTGGGCTGGAGAGTTGTTATCTGGACAGTGGAAGTTTCTTTATCAATTATGAAGGAACCGAGGAACGGGAATACTTTTCTTTTATAAAAGGACAGAGCTATTGGACTGATTCCTATGGAAATAGCTTTTCTTATTATTTCAAAGCTGAAGACGGTTATGAATACAGTGCAGGAAGTCATCTGCCAGAGGGTACTTACCAGGTTGTCATCTACTGCAATGGAAACCGGATGGACACGGAGGGAGATACCCAGGTTACTGCCGGGGTGCAGAATATGCCTTTGCTTTCGGTAGGAGATAATGAGAATGTGCAGACACCGAATGAATATGCGTGGTATCGCTTTACTGCACCGGAAACCGGTAAGTATATTTTCGGCCCGGTCAGCTCTATCGAGGTGTATCAGAAATATGATGACGATCGGGAGAAAGTCAGTGGAGAAGGAAGATGGGATGAGGAAGGCTATCAATATACCTGCTCTCTCACAAAAGGCGAGACCTACTACATTTTATTATCCGATAGTTTATCTGACGAATATGGAGAAGAGATAGAAGAATATACCCTCAATATCAGGAAGATGCTGGGAGTCTCTTCAGTAAAGATCAAAAGCTATGCACCGGAAAACTTGTCTTTTGCAGAAAAGGCAGAGAAGGTTCAGCTCAGTACATGCGAAGTAGAAGTGACGTATGAGGATGGTACGACAGAGACTTTTGATCAGAACAATAAAGAGGATGCATTTGGAAGAACGCTAAAATGGAGACTTTTTGGACAGAAAGATGAGCAGGGCGAATATCCGGAAGCTGACAGCCAGAAATATCCACAGGCAGGAAATTATGTGTATCGGGTATCTTTTGACGGTATTTATTCCGAAGATGAAGTTCCGGTAGAAGTAAAGCCGTTAAGTGAACTGGTTGATGCGGAAATCAAAACCGAAAAAACAAATCTGGATAATCAGGAAAGACTGATCCTGAAATATACAGCAAAAGAAACAGGACGTTATGAATTTAAATTTAATGTACCGGTTTCGAAAGTAAAGGTCGTATCCGCAGAAGGAGAAAGACTGAAAAATACTTCGGTGGAGAAATATGGTGCTTATGCCAACCTGGAGAAAGATGCGACTTACTATTTATATGTCAGTGCAAGAAAGGATTGTTCCAAACTTCAGATTACGACATCACTTGTAAGCAGACTGTCAGGATTAAAGGCAACAGCCTTAAAGAAAACCTACATTGCAGATCTTGACGAATTTTCCAGCCGGTATATGCAGGCAGAGGTTTCTCATGGAACATCTGAAAAAAGAACGGTAAAAGGCAGCGGCGAAGTAGATGGTTATTATCTTCAGTATCGTGCTGAGAAACAGGTTTCAGATGCAGAGGATCAAGAAGTTGCATACGATGGATATACATTATCAGAAGGAACCTGGAATGTAACACCATATCTGAGTGCCAGTATACAGACAGGAAGTGCGGTTGCAGTTGAAATGTCAGATATTCCGGTACAGTCAGCAACGATCAAAGCAGATAAACTGGATCTGAGTAAACTTCCGATTTTACAGGAAGATCAGTGGACCGCTATTCCAAATACATATGGAGAAAGGAAGTTTTATTCCTTTACGGCACAGAAAGAGGGATATTATGAAATCGAACAGGAACAGGACAATGTAGAGCTTGAACTTTATCGGATTGAAGAAAATGGTTATGATGAGCGGTATAATAGAGTGTACCTTGATGAGGGAGAAAGTGCACTGATTGTGATGCGTTCGGAACAGTCAGAAAAGATACGTCTGTTCTGTGCAGATGATGACTCAGATCCAGATGAGCCGGAGCAGGTAGAAGAAGTTACTCTGACAGATGGGAAGGAAAGAGAAGTTACGCTTTCAAATGGATATCTGAAAGGTACCTTTACCCCTCAGCAGGATGGATTTTATGTGCTGGAATCTTCCAGCGAAGATCTTTGCGATACATATGCAGCACTGTATTGTGAAGGAAGAGAGATCGCCAGAGATGATGACAGTGGAAAAGATATGAATTTTATGCTTCGTGCAGAACTGGTGGCTGGAAAAACATATGAATATCAGGTAAGGTTGTATAGTAATTACGAAAAAGAAGAGAGGAATTTCCGCCTCGCCTTTTTCCGGTCAGATACAAAGAAGATCCAGTCTGTCCGTCTGGTACCGTACGATGGTATGACGTTTGATCTGTTCCATTATTTTGAAGATGCTTACTTTGTGGAAGTTACCTATGAGGATCAGACAAAAGAAAATATCTATTCTATGTCATCAGGAATTTTTAAAGATAAACGTGGAAATACGGTGTACTATAAGGCAGAGACAAATGGACAGGCAGGGCAGAGCGAGATTGATTATGCTGTAACGCTCTGTTACCAGAATGAACAGGAAGATACGGAACATGAAGTGACACAGACCGTAAAACGAAAAGGATTTGCAAGTTTGCAGCAGATCGTGGAAGGGCAGAAGTATTCCGTTGACGGTACCGAGAAATATTACTGGTTCTCTCCGAAAGAAGATGGCGAATACCTGTATCGCATGACGGGAATGACACGGGTCGTTGAAATCAGTGAACAGAAGGATACTTTTGGAATCATTGATATTCTGGAACCGGATGAAGATGGCTATATAGGAAATATAAAATATATGGAGCCGGAGTATCAGGGAGATACCGGTTACAGCATTTATCTGAAAGCCGGAAAGAATTACCTTATAAAAGCATTTGACAAAGAAAAGAAATCAAATACATTTGAATTCCACAAGATCAAAAAAGTTTTAAATGGTCTGGAACTGATCGATGCACCGGAACAGAAAACCTGTCTGCCAGATGGTATCAATGCACTTTCCCTGAAAGGAATGAAAGTAAAGGCAAGTTATACAGATGGAACAACCGAGATCATTTCCTATGGTGAGACCGATTCAGACGGAAGATATCTGTATCATGGCGGAGTAACCTGGATTCACGACAATTTGTGCAGGGCATATGTAAATCTTGGCAATTATCAGGTAAGCTTTGATTTGACAGCCGCTTCCATGGAGGATGTACGCGAACTGAAATGCGCATCACCGCTCACCGTAAAAGCAGAAAAAGGTGATGTTTTAGTACTGAAATTCATACCGGAAGCAGATGGAGTTTACCAGGCAACGGCAGCCGGCGGAAAAGTATGGAGTGAGATCCGCGGTGCTGATGCAGAGGATGACAGAAGTGCTTCCAACGCGCTGTGGAATCTGAAAAAAGGAAAAGTATACTATCTGTATGTAACGGCAGAACAGGCAGATCTGACGGTAGCGATCAACCTTGGAAAACAGGAGTGCAGTTGGAAACAGACCGACAGAAAAGAAGCGACCTGTACAGAAAAAGGTCTGATCACAGAAACGTGCAGTGTGCATGGAGAAACCAGAACAACAGAAATTCCGGCACGCGGTCATCAGATGGGTGCATGGAAAACAACCAGAGAAGCAACGGCTGTTCTGGAAGGAATCCAGGAGAGAAGCTGCAGCGTTTGTGGCGGAGCGAAAGAGACCAGGACGATCGCAAAATTACAGGCAACCATCGAACTGAATGTTCCGACCGGAAAAGCACTTCCGCTCAGACAGAAACAGGCATTCCAACTGAAAGTAAGCGGACTGGCAAAAGGTGATGCCGTAGCTTCCTTTAGCGTAGACAAGCCAAAAGTGCTGTCTGTTTCCGCAAAAGGTAAGATCAAGGGCAAAAAATCCGGAACCGCAACGGTTACGATTCTGCTGAAGAGCGGACTTACCACAAAGCTTAAAGTAAAGGTACAGAAAAAAGAAGTTACGACGGCTTCCATTCAGGTGAAAAATGCTGCGACCGGAGCAAAGATTGGAAAGACAGTAAAACTGAAACCGAAGAAAAAACTGAGACTTTCCGTTACTGTTGCACCGGCAACCAGCAAACAGAAAGTAACTTATACTTCATCAAATAAAAAAATTGCACAGATAAATGGAAAAGGTGTGATCACCGCAAAGAAAAAGGGAACCACAAAGATTACAGTGAAATCTGGCAAAAAGACCGTCAGAATCAAAGTGCAGGTAAAATAACAGACGAAAGAGAGAACAGATCTATATGCAGAGCAGGCAAAAAAAGAAAAATCTGGATCTGATACCGGTTATTTTGATGATGGCACTGCTTCCGCTGGCTGCAAAAGGAGAGAAAGTAAACGTAACCCTTGGGAAATATGCATGGTTTCCGGACGGGGATTTTCAGTATGATTTTTTCATATACTGGAAAGGTATTTGCTTTCTGATCCTTGCAGCCTGGATGCTGATCGTACTGGTGGACAGGACGGTCATTCGCAGGATAAAAATAAAAAAGAACAAAAAGCTTTTACTTTTGCTTTTGTATGGTGGATTTGTATTGCTGTCAACGCTGGTGTCTGTGGATAAAAGTCTTTCTCTGAAAGGGATGTGGCAGCAGTACGAGTCCGTATGGGTATTGCTGGCATATCCGCTGACTGCTTTTTATGGGATGCAGGTGACTGAGTCAGAAAAGGATATCCGGGTTCTGCTGCGATGCATGGCAATCGGAGCAGCAGTTCAGGGAATACTTGGACTGACACAGCTTTTCGGTATGGATTTCTATGCATCGGATATCGGCAAAAATCTGCTGACTGCCGGATTTGATTCTTCAGTAAAAGAAGCGATGCGCTATGTGTATGAAGGCAACAGCAGGTCGTCCGTTTATATGGCTTCCTATACGCCGAATTATGCGGCAATGTATCTGCTGATCCTTCTTCCGGTGATTGCAGCGATGTTTTTTTACACAGAAAAGAAAAACGAAAAGGCAGCTTATGCGATCATTTTTGCTATACTCATACTTTGTCTGTATGGAAGCGGTTCCAGAACTGGAATTTTTACCACTGTATGTCTGCTGGCAGCCAGCCTTGCCCTGCTAAAACCGGGGAAAAAATGGCTGCTTCCGGCAGGGGCGGGCATAATCGTGCTGGCAGGCGTTCTGGGATATATTTTTCAGGGGAAAATGGATATCCTGCAAAGCTGGAAACAGATTACAGAAAAACAGCAATATGATCTTCAGAGTATCCAGACGGAAAACGATGGCATCCTTCTGGATTATAAAGGAAACCGTCTCAAGATTCTTCCGGAAATGACAGATGCAGGGGAAACACTTCGGGCAGTGGAAAATGAAACAGAAACACAGATGGCAAAGTGGGATCTGGAGAAAGATTGTTTTCGGTTCCCCGAAACAGGATATGAAGATCTGGAATTTGATGCTTATATGCAGGATGATACGCAATATCTGACGATGAAATATCTTGACATTACCTGGAATTTTTATAAAACAGCAGGGGCAGAGAAATATGTGTATCTGAATCAATATGGAAAAGAAGATCAGCTGCAGAATGCATCCGCTGTCTGGAAAGGGTACGAACGAGGACTTTCAGGCAGAATTTACATCTGGGGCAGAACAATCCCTTTGTTGAAAGAACACATCCTTCTGGGAAGCGGCCCGGACACGTTTGCGGCAGTTTTTCCACAGTCGGACTATGTTATGCGTGCTAATACAAGTCTTGGAATGTATCAGCAGATCCCAACAAAAGCACACAATATGTACTTACAGACAGCGCTTCAGAGTGGGTTCCTTTCGCTGGTATGTCTTTTGATCTTCTGGGTATGGAACCTGACAGATTCGCTGAAGAAGCTGCGCAGCAAAAAAACAAAAGAGCGCTGGCTGTATCTGGGAATATTTCTTGCAGTACTTGGATTTTTTGTGATGGGATGTACCAATGATTCCAATCTGGCAGTGTCACCGCTGTTCTGGTGCTTGCTTGGTATCCAGATGGCGGACTCTGCCAGCTGACGAATTTAGAAAGAAATCGTGTGATAATATTCTTCCAGAACCTGACCGGTGAGCGTCAGGCACAGGGCGAGACTTCTGGTGACATACCGGATATGCCACGGTTCTGCCGGGATTTTTGTCAGATGTTCTTTGCCTTTGGGATAACGTATGATAAAACCATAAAGAGGGGCATGGCGTGCAAGCCATTGCCCTTCTGCTGTCTCTGCAAAAGCCTGCGAAAGGTTTAAAGAAACGGCAGGGCAGGAGACATCCAGGGCCAGACCGGTCTGATGTTCACTGCATCCGGGCATGGCGGTTTCGCATAAGGATGAAGCATCCAGAGATTTACTACAGGCATTCTTATAGAGCATTTCCTGACGTTTGTAGCTGCGGTAGCCGGAAATGCCATAGAGAAAAATCCCCTCCGCTTTGGCGGCATCAAAAAGGCGCTTGGCGTGTTTCGCAGCCCGGATCTCCAGAAAGCGTTTTTCGTCCGAAGGCTCTGCGGCAAATGCAATATCCGGTGCAGCCAGTGACGGCGGAACAAAATCTTCAGGCAGTCTGTTTTCACAGTTGACAAGCATTTCATAAGAAAACATAAAAAAATCCCCTTCCTGTACTGGAATCAGTCTATGAAGGGGATTGCTGTTTTATGATATTTTAGTATTCAAGAGCTTCCAGGCTCATTTTTTCAAGCAGATCTGCTTTTATTTTGTAGAGTTTATCAGAAAGATCTACATAAACATGCTGCGGATTAACAAACCGTTTTGTCTCATCCCAGATAGTATCCAGCTCTTTTTTGCTGTAATCGCGGATTTCCATAACGCTCGGAGAGTGGTATACACATTCACCGTTTTTAAATATCGGAACGAGCAGTTCGCGAAGTGTGTAGGTATTTGCACGTACTTTGGTCTTTTTCCAGGTTTCATGCGGATCAAAAATGATCATATCCTTGCTCTCATCAAATGCTTCATCGGCAAGACAGATCAGATCTGCACGGATTTTGCCGGTTGCTTTGCTGTAGATACGGTAAATAGTTTTATTTCCAGGGTTTGTGATCTTTTCGGTGTTTTCAGAAAGCTTGATCTTTGGAATAAATTCTCCGGTCTCTTTATCCTCTACGGCAGCAAGTTTGTATACACCGCCGAAAGCAGGGCAGTCCCTGGATGTGATCATATTTGTTCCGACACCCCAGGAAGTGATCTTACATCCCTGTGCTTTTAAGCTCTCGATCAGATATTCATCCAGATCACTGGAAGCAGAAATATAGGCATCATCAAAACCGGCAGCATCCAGCAGTTTTCTTGCCTGTTTGGACATGTAAGCCAGGTCACCACTGTCGAGACGGATTCCGTAGTTTTTCAGCGGAATACCGGCATTTCGCATTTCTTCAAAAACACGGATCGCATTTGGAACACCGGATTTTAAAGTGTCATAAGTATCCACCAGCAGGCAGCAGGCATCCGGATACATATTTGCATAAGTTTTGAATGCGGTATATTCGTCCGGGAAGCTCATGATCCAGCTGTGGGCGTGTGTGCCTTTGACCGGAACATCAAAAAGCTGTCCGGCAAGCACGTTGGAAGTGCCGATGCATCCGCCGATCATGGCAGCTCTTGCACCATAAACACCGGCATCCGGACCTTGTGCACGACGCAGGCCAAACTCCATGATGCCATCACCTTTTGCAGCACAGACAACACGGGAAGCTTTTGTAGCAATCAGACTCTGGTGGTTGATGATCGTCAGAATAGCAGTCTCTACCAGCTGAGCCTCCATGATCGGGGCAATTACTTTGACCAGCGGCTCGCGCGGGAAAACGACCGTGCCTTCCGGAATCGCATAAATATCTCCGCTGAAACGGAAATCAGCCAGATAGTTCAGGAAATCCTCGTCAAAGGTGTTCAGACTTCTCAGATAAGCAATATCCTCTTTGCTGAAATGAAGATTTTTAATATAATCAATTACCTGATCCAGTCCGGCGGCGATCGCATAGCCACCGTCGCATGGATTTTTACGATAAAAAGCGTCAAAAACTACTTTTTCCGTATTTTGTGTTTTAAAATAACCCTGCATCATCGTCAATTCATAGAAATCGGTCAGCAGGGTAAGATTCATAGTGCTCATATTCTCCTCCATTCTGCATACATTGGGGTTCTTTTCTTCCTGTTATAACACATTGCGGGCTGGAAGAAAAGGGAAAAATCATGCATCTGCTTTGAATATTGGCAGTATAACGGAATGGGAAAATAAAAAACTTAAAAAAAGTGCTTGACATTTTCTATATAGTACTATATAATTCTCATTGTTGCGAGCGACGAAAACGCAACAGAGCAAAATAATGATGGGCTATCGCCAAATGGTAAGGCAACGGACTCTGACTCCGTCATTTCAAGGTTCGAATCCTTGTAGCCCAGTTAAGAAGGTTGTCTACTAAGACAACCTTTTCTGTATATACAGAAAAATAAGTTACCAGACAAAGGATTCCGTGAAATTTGGGAGGAACGTATGATTTATCAGTTTGACAGCAGGGTTCGTTACAGCGAAGTGGATGAGAATCGCAGGATCACACTTCTTTCTATCTTAAATTATTTCCAGGACTGTAGCAGTTTTCATTCGGAAAAGATAGGATTCGGGATTGATTATCTGAATGAAAGGCAGTGTGCATGGGTTCTGTCGTCCTGGCAGATCGTGCTTGGGGAGCTGCCGGTATTTGGTCAAAAGATCACAGTTCAGACCTGGCCGTATTCTTTTAAGGGATTTCTGGGCGAAAGGAATTTCTGCATCCGGGATGAAAAAGGCGAAAAGCTTGCCGGGGCGAATACATTATGGACTTATGTGGATTTAAAGACCGGACATCCGACCAGAGTTCCGAAAGCGGAACAGGAAGCGTATGTGCTGCATGAAAAGCTGGATATGGATTATGCACCGCGAAAGATCGCACTTCCGGAAGAAATGGAAAAGAAAGAGAGCTTTCTGATCGTGAAACATCACATTGATACCAATCATCATGTCAATAACGGACAGTATGTGCAGATGGCGATGGAGTTTCTGCCGGATGACTTCCGGATTGCCCAGATGCGTGCAGAATATAAAAAAGCAGCCCTTCTCGGAGATGTGGTGGTACCTTATATTTATATAGAAGAGAAAAAATGCACGGTGATGCTGTGCGATGAGGCACAGAAGCCGTATGCAGTGGTAGAATTTCAGTAACTATTCAGTAGGTGGTATCCCGCGAGGTGTTTTGGCATGAATATGCCAAAATCCCGAGACATGCAAGTCAAAATGCCATCACCGAAGGTGATTTTAAATGCATTTTGACTCGTAACTGTGAAGGTGCTGAACGGTTACGAATTTCAGAACAAATAAACAGGAATACAAAAAACGAGGAGAAAAGATATGTTTCGTTTAGGAGAAAGCCAGGAGCTTTATGTAGTAAAAGAAGTAGGATTTGGTATCTATCTGGGAGAAGAAAAAGATGCTGCAGAGAAAGTATTGCTTCCGGGAAAAGAAGTGCCGGAAGGAATCAAGGCAGGAGATAAATTAGAAGTCTTTTTGTATAAAGATTCAAAAGATCGCCTGATTGCAACGACGCGCACACCGAAAGTCCGCCTGGGAGAGGTGGCAGTGCTTCGTGTTGCAGACACAGGAAAAATAGGTGCATTTCTGGACTGGGGACTGGAAAAAGATCTTTTTCTTCCATATAAAGAACAGACAAAACGTGTACAGCCAGGAGAAGAATGTCTGGTGGCACTTTATATCGACAAGAGCAGTCGCCTCTGTGCTACCATGAAAGTTTATGAGTATCTGAGAAAAGATTCTCCATATCAGAGAGACGATAAAGTAACCGGTCGTATTTATGAGATCAGCGAAAATTTTGGTGTTTTTGTGGCAGTGGATGACTGTTATTCCGGACTGATCCCGGCAAAAGAAGCACAGGGGAAATATCGTGCCGGAGATATTTTGAATCTGCGTGTGACGCGAGTACAGGAAGACGGTAAACTGGATCTTTCGGATAAAGAAAAGATTCCGCAGCAGATGGAAAAAGATGCAGAAGCCGTTATGAAAGTAATAGAAGAATTTGAAGGTGTACTTCCATTTAATGATAAAGTATCACCGGCGATCATTAAAAGAGAATTTGGACTCAGCAAGAATGCGTTCAAACGTGCCGTTGGCAGACTGCTGAAACAGGGACGTATCGAAATTACGGAAAATCGCATTATAAAACGGTAAAAATTACCGATGTTTTTTGAAAAACCAGGTATTTTAAAGAGGTATGTTCAACATTTTGCCATATTTTTACCAGGTTTGTTCACGAAAAATTTGCTTGCGCTGTTTCAAAAGTGAATTTATAATAGGGTATGAAAAAAGGCGGATGTCAGAAAAGAGTTGAAAGCTGGTATTCAGAGCCTATATGTTAGGAGGAAATGATCATGAAAAAAGCAATCAGTACAGACAAAGCTCCTGCAGCAATCGGACCATATTCACAGGCAATCGAAGTAAACGGTATGATATATACATCAGGAGTAATCCCGGTTGTTCCGTCAACGGGTGAGATTCCAGAGGGTGCAGCCGCACAGGCAGATCAGGCGATCGGTAATCTGGCAGCACTGTTAAAAGAAGCAGGTACTTCTACAGAAAACGTAGTTAAGACTACTGTATTTATTAAAAATATGGAAGACTTTGGTACCATCAATGAGATTTATGCAAAATACTTTACCGGTGTATATCCGGCACGTTCCTGTGTGGAAGTTGCGAGACTGCCAAAAGATGTCCTGATCGAGATCGAGGCAATCGCAATCAAATAAATTACAACAAAATCATATTCTTATGGTCCAGGCAGTAAATGCTTTGACCTGCATTTGAAAGGAGAATGAATTATGAAAGTAATGGGAATTAAAGATATTGATAAATTTTTTGAGGTAGTAGACAGTTGTAAGGGCAGAGTAGAACTGGTAACAGGCGAAGGCGACAGACTGAACCTCAAATCCAAACTTGCACAGTATGTATCTTTGGCAAACATTTTCTCAA
>CAJMMS010000010.1 GCA_905214675.1 uncultured bacterium | reverse complement strand
TGGAGCGCGACCTTGCCAAGGTCGAGGCCGCGGGTTCGAGTCCCGTCTCGCGCTTATATTTTGGGGTGGGTCGATTGGATATATAGTGTATTCAGTCGACTCTTTTTTGTCTTGGACGGAAGCAACGGTCTAAGACAGACAAAAATGTTTTGTGGGGATCCAAAAAGTTTGCCAGATGGCACAGGAGGTAATAAAAATGAAACTATTGTATCAGTTTGGGATTATCATGTTTGTAACCTTTCTCGGAGAACTTCTGTACAGCCTGATCCCATTGCCGATCCCGGCAAGTATCTACGGTCTGCTGCTGATGCTGGCAGGTCTGATGACAAAAGTGATCAAACTGGAGCAGGTCAAGATCGCAGCGGACTTTCTGATCGAGATCATGCCGCCGATGTTTATTCCGGCAGCGGTGGGTCTGATCGTGACCTGGAGCGATTTAAAGGCAATTCTGGTACCGGTTCTTGTGATCACCTGTATCACGACCGTTTTTGTCATGGTTGTAACCGGAAGAACGGCACAGGCAGTGATGCATCTGAAAGAAAACATGGCAGCACAGAAAATGGAGAAGCAGGACTGATAAGGTGATCTCAGGAGGATAAAAGATATGAAAGAGATATTATGTAACTCGGCGTATTTTGGCGTGACAGTCAGCCTGATCGGATATGGGGTTGGCGTTATGCTGAAGAAAAAGTTCAAATATGCATTTTTAAATCCACTTCTGATTTCAATCATTTTTGTAATCGGCGTGGTGCTGCTGTGCGGGGTGGATTATGAAAGTTATGAAAATTCCGCCAAATATTTAAGTTACCTTCTGACACCGGCGACGGTATGCCTGGCAGTGCCGCTTTATCAGCAGATGGCACTTTTAAAGAAAAATCTGGCAGCCGTTGCCTGCGGCATCCTCGCAGGTGTGCTGGCAAGTCTTGGAAGCGTCCTGCTTCTGGCATTTTTGTTCGGACTTGAGCATGATGTCTATGTTACGCTGCTTCCAAAGTCTATCACAACAGCAATCGGAATGGGTGTTTCCGAAGAGCTGGGTGGTCTGGTGACGATCACCGTGGCTGTGATCATCGTTACCGGCGTGATCGGAAATGTGATCGGAGAGGCAGTCTGCAAGCTGTTCCGCATCTATGAGCCGATCGCAAAAGGACTGGCACTTGGAACATCTTCCCATGCGATCGGAACGGCCAAGGCACTGGAAATGGGCGAAGTGGAAGGTGCGATGAGCAGCCTGGCGATCGCGGTAGCTGGTCTTCTGACGGTGATCGGAGCTTCTGTATTTGCGGGATTTTATTAAAAACATCCAAGATTTTTCCTTATATGACCCAAGAAAATTACTATGAAAATCTCCTGTTTTTGTTATGCTTTAGGTGAAGCAGAAAGACAAAAGTCGTTCGAAAACAAAAACAGGAGGTTTTTTTATGAGGAGCAGAAAGGGAATGAACTGGAAGAGCTGGCTGGCGGGAACCACATATCCTTCACAGGAAGAACGCTGGATTTTAACAGCGGGTGGAAATTTATTCAAAAGCATATAGAGGAAGCTAAACGGTGAAAAGCTGGGCGTTCGCTACTATGGATATTCTCCGTATTAGTATGACATCACAGATTATCTGAAAACAGATGGAAGCGAAAATGTGATCGCAGTCAAGGTAACTACGGCACAGCCAAGTTCCAGATGGTATACCGGAAGCGGTATTTACCGTGATGTTACACTGACCGTTACCGATCCGGTTCATGTGGACTACAACGGAATGTATGTGACAACCCCTACACTGGAAGAAGATCTGAAATCCGGGAAGGCAAAGGTATCGGTTGAAGCAAACATTGTAAATGGAACGCAGGAGTCAAAAGAGGCAACCGTCACAGAGCAGATCTTGGATGCAGATGGAAAGGTTGTTGCAGAAAAATCTGCGGTTCAGACACTTGGCGAAGAAAAAGCAAAAGTAACGCAGGAACTGGAAGTGGAAAATCCGCATCTGTGGTCTACCGACGATCCATATTTATATACTGCAAAAACACAGATAACAGTAGATGGAACCGTAGTAGATGAGTATGAAACAACATTTGGTATGCGTTATCTTACATTTACAACGGATAAAGGCTTTTACCTGAATGGAAAATACACAAAACTGAATGGTATGTGCCTGCATCATGATCTCGGAGCACTGGGAGCAGCAGCGAATGAACGTGCAGTGGAGCGTCAGTTACACCAGATCAAAGCGATGGGAGCAAATGCAGTCCGTACTTCTCACAATCCGGCATCGAAGGTATTTATTGAAAAATGTAATGAACTGGGACTTATGAAGGTTCTTAAAATATTGTCACAGCAGAAAGAAAAAGAAGATTTACCGACCGACCTTCCGGAAACCCATATGCAGCAAAAAGAAAGCAAAAGTGTCGTAGAAGATATTATGGAATATATCCAGAAGCATTATTATGAAAACATCAACGTATCGGAACTGGCAGAAATGTATTACCTGAATGACACGTACCTTTCAACACTTTTTAAAGAAAAGACAGGGTGGACTTTAAAATCCTATCTGGAATCTGTGCGGATTGAAAAGGCAAAATCCATGTTAAAAAGCAGAGATTATACGATTGCTTATGTTGCTTCGGCAGTAGGTTATACGGATCCTAATTATTTTTCAAAAGTTTTTAAACGCTGTACTGATCTGACTCCGCGACAGTTTCGAGAAATATTCTGAAATCTCTATTGAGAAATTTTGTCGAAAATGTTAGAATAAAAAGAAAAACACAAATGCGGAGGATTATCATGAAAAAACTGAAAGTAAAAAAAGGAAGTACCTGTATGGCTTGTCTCGCATGCGTAGAAGCATGTTCTGAGGCTTTTTATAAGGAGTTTCATCCGGACAAGTCCTGCATCCAGATCGTAGAAAAGAAGAGTGTACGCCCGATGGCATGTCCACAGTGCGGCAAATGTGCAGAAGCCTGTCCGGAAGGTGCGATCACTCAGAATGCAAAAGGCGTTTACATGATCAACAAAAAGAAATGTACCGGTTGCGGAGCCTGTGCAGAAGCCTGTCCGTTTGGCCTGATCGTCAAGACAGAGGGCAACCCGGCATCCAAATGTATCGCATGCGGTATCTGTGCGAAAGCCTGTCCGATGGATGTACTGGAAGTAGTAGAAGAGTAAAGAGCACTCAAAAATAATACATAAAAATAAAAAAGTCATTGCTGAACATGTGAAATGTCTGCGATGGCTTTTTTTATTGTGCCGCTGTCTTTAATTCAAGAATGCCTCTGACATTCTTCTGTATACATCTGATGTATCATAAAAAACAGACCTTGTCGATTGTGACCGGCAAGATCTGTTTTTGACAGACAGATATTTTGTTATCTTTAGATTAAACAATACCCTGAGCGTTCATAGCATCGACAACTTTTTCAAAGCCTGCGATGTTTGCACCGGCTACATAGTTGCCTTTCATGCCGTAACGTTCAGCAGCATCAACCATGTTGTGGCAGATGTTGACCATGATACCCTGCAGTTTTACGTCTACTTCTTCGAATGTCCAGCTCAGACGTTCGCTGTTCTGAGTCATTTCCAGAGCGGAAGTAGCAACACCACCGGCATTTGCAGCTTTACCAGGAGCAAAGATCACGCCGTTTTTCTGCAGATATTCGGTAGCATCCAGAGTCGTAGGCATGTTAGCACCTTCGCATACTGCCAGGCATCCGTTTTCTACAAGCTGTTTTGCATCTTCGATACGCAGTTCGTTCTGAGTTGCACATGGAAGAGCAACATCACATTTTACGCTCCATACGCCACGTCCTTCGTGATACTCAGCGTTTGGTCTGTAATTTTTGTACTCGGTCAGTCTTGCACGTTTTACTTCTTTGATCTCTTTAAGAGCTGCTACATCGATTCCGTCCGGATCGTATACCCAGCCGGTAGAATCACTTGCGGTAACCACTTTTGCACCCAACTGCTGGGCTTTTTCGATTGCGTAGATGGCAACGTTACCAGCACCGGATACACAAACAGTCTTACCAGCCAGATCAATACCGTTCAGTTTCAGCAGTTCCTGTGTCAGGTACAGCAGACCATAACCGGTAGCTTCTGTTCTTGCCAGGGATCCGCCGTAGCTTAAGCCTTTACCTGTCAGAACACCTTCGTACAGGCCACGGATTCTCTTGTACTGACCGAACATATAACCAATCTCTCTTGCACCTGTTCCGATATCACCTGCAGGTACATCAGTATCAGCACCGATATATTTGCACAGCTCTGTCATAAAGCTCTGGCAGAAAGCCATAACTTCACGGTCGGATTTGCCTTTTGGATCGAAGTCAGAACCACCTTTGCCGCCGCCGATCGGCAGACCGGTCAGGGAGTTTTTGAAAATCTGTTCAAAACCAAGGAATTTGATGATACCGATGTTTACAGACGGATGCAAACGGATACCACCCTTGTAAGGTCCGATCGCGCTGTTGAACTGTACACGGTAACCGGTATTTACCTGAACCTGACCTTTATCGTCAACCCATGGTACACGGAATTTGAACTGTCTTTCCGGATTTACCAGTCTTTCCAGAAGAGCATCCTTTCTGTATTTTTCTTCGTTTGCCTCGATAACGACTCTCAGAGACTCCAGAACCTCTTTTACTGCCTGATGAAATTCAGGTTCAGATGGATTCTGTTCTACAACTTTGGCAATAACCTCATCTACGTATGACATGATTGTGTCCTCCTTATCTTCATACATTGATTTTGTAACTATTCAGAGCTATGCAAAAAACAGTTACGATTTTTTTCATTGCAGATTATAGCAAATCAGCGTAGCAAAGTAAATAAAAAAATAGTGTTTTTTAGCAAAAAATTTACGGAATTTTTGTAAAAGCTTCGGAAATGCGTAGTTTTTGCAGGAAAAGCGTGAAAAAGGAAAAGGTAAATGACCATATATCGGGAGAAAAAAGAAGAAACAATGACCATTTACAAAAAGAAACGGATTCGCTATACTAAGGAGAAAAGGTCACATCAGATGTAGATACAAAGGAGGCACTGCGTATGGAGAAACAAAGCGGACTTACCATGCAGGAAGTAAAAGAGCGTGTGGCAATGGGACTTGTGAACCGCACGGAAAAAGATACCGTAAAGACAAAAGGAGAGATTGTAAAAGCACATCTTCTTACTTATTTCAATTTCCTGAATCTTTTTCTGGCGATCCTGGTGCTTTTTACCGGACAGTTTAAAAATATGACGTTTATGGGAGTCGTGATCGTCAATGCACTGATCGGTATCGCGCAGGAACTGAAAGTAAAAAAAGTGGTAGACAAGCTTACGGTACTGACGGCTTCCAAAGCACATGTGGTACGAGAAGGACAAAAACAGGAAATTCCGATCGAAGAAGTGGTAAAAGAGGATATCCTGATCGTGACAAACGGGGATCAGATCTGTGCGGATTGTACGGTTCTTGCGTGTGACGGACTGGAAGTCAACGAATCCATGCTGACCGGAGAATCCAAACCGGTCAAGAAAAAGCCGGGAGATGAACTGATGTCCGGAAGTTTTGTCGTTGCAGGCGGCGGCATGGGGCGTGTGATCCATGTCGGAGATGAAAATTATGCGGCAGAACTGACCAGAAAAGCAAAAACAAAAAAACGGGCAACTTCTGAGATGCAGAACACGATCAAGCGGATCATAGCGGTGATCAGTATTTTGATCATTCCAATCGGCATCCTGCTGTTTCTTTCCCAGATAAGAGCACAGGGAATGACCAGAAATGAAGCCATTGTAGGAACGGTTGCCGGGATTATCGGTATGATTCCGGAGGGACTGGTCCTGCTGACGAGCATTTCTTTTATCCTTGGTGTGGGGCGGCTGGCAAAAAAGCGGGCACTTGTACAGGAAATGGAAGCGATTGAGGCCCTGGCACGTGTCAATGTGCTGTGTCTTGACAAGACCGGAACGATCACAACCGGAGAACTGGAAGTGACGGAAGTCCTTGTGATCGGCGATGCAAAAAAAGAAGAAGTAAGTGCGGTGATGAATGAACTTACATTCGCATTTGACGATACAAACAATACGCAGGAAGCTTTGAAGCATTTTTTCAGAAAGACCAATATGTACACGGTTAAGCAGAAGATTCCGTTTTCTTCTGAGCGAAAATATCGCGCAGTGGAATTTGAAAACAGGGGATGTTTTGTGCTTGGTGCACCGGAGTTTCTGTTGGGAGATGACGAAGAAGCACAGGAGATCAAAAAAACAGTAGATGGATATTCAGAAGAAGGCTATCGCGTACTTCTGCTTGGAAGCTGCAGTGCCATACATCCGGAGGATGGGAGCGTGGAAGCGGTTGTACCAATGGGACTGATCGTGATCCTGGACTGTATCCGGAAGGAGGCTCCGGAGGTATTTTCTTATTTCCGTGAGCAGAATGTCGAAATTAAGGTGATCTCCGGAGATAATCCGGTGACGGTATCCAAAATCGCCGGAAAAGCAGGACTTCTGGGAGCAGAAAACTATATAGATGCTTCGACTATCGGGGACGATCCGCAAAGCTACCTGGAAGCCGTGCAGAAATACAATGTTTTCGGACGCGTGAAACCAGAACAGAAGCAAAAGCTGGTTCACGCTTATCAGGCAGAAAAGAAAGTGGTCGGCATGGTCGGTGATGGTGTGAATGATGTACTTGCCTTAAAAGATGCAGACTGTGGTATCGCTATGGCAGCCGGAAGCGATGCGGCAAAACAGTCGGCGCATATTGTACTGCTGGATTCGAATTTTGCCTGTCTGCAGAACATTGTCAGCGAAGGCAGGACGATCATTGCCAATATTGAGCGTGTCAGTGCCCTGTATCTGACGAAAACCATTTATTCGATTCTGCTATGTGTGGTATTTATCCTTCTGGGACGGGCATACCCGTTTATTCCGGTGCAGCTATCCTTGATCAGTGCAGCATGTATCGGACTGCCAAGCTTTGTACTGACACTGGAGCATACGGAAGAAGTGACCAGCACCGGATTTCTGCGCCATGTGATGCAGACTGCACTTCCGGCAGCACTGACTATGGTAGGCACGTTGCTGGTTGTTCAGGTATTGTTACCATTCTGGAATCAAAAAGAAGTGCTGACTTATACCTTTGACCTGCTGATCGGTGGAATGGTCGGTATTCTTGTGGTTTTCCGGGTATGCAGACCGCTGAACTGGCTAAGGGGCATTCTCTGTGGCTGTGTGATCGCAGTGTTTCTGGCAGGTGTGCTGCTTCTTCCGGATTTTCTTGGAACGACCAGTATTTTCTGCTGGCAGATGGTACTTATGATCCCATTTGGCTGCATGATCATTCTGCTTTATCAGGAACTGATACGTCTGATTCTGTTTTTCTATCAGCTAAGAGATAGGATAAAAGAAAGAATGGAAGATCTGTTTCCAAGAAAAAGAAAAAAGGGGCATGAAAGGAATTTTTAAATGAAGAAAAAGAAAATAGCAGTGATCGGTGGCGGAGCAGCCGGCATGTTTGCAGCGGTCCATGCAGCAGCAAATGGCTGTGAAGTCCACCTGTTTGAAAAAAATGAAAAACTGGGAAAAAAGGTATATATCACCGGAAAAGGAAGATGTAATCTGACCAATGCCTGTGAGACAGAAGAATTGTTTGATGCCGTTGTGACAAATCCTAAATTTCTGTACAGTGCATTTTATGGATATACAAACCAGGATGTAATCGCTTTTTTTGAAAAAGCCGGAATGAAAACCAAGACAGAGCGCGGCGAGCGGGTATTTCCGGTATCGGATCATTCAACGGATGTCATTGACGCGCTTCGACGGAAACTGCGGGAATATAAAGTACAGGTACATTTAAATACCGAAGTTTCCAAAGTAGAGGCAAAAGACGCAAAGGTAACCGGTGTCTGGCTGGCAGGAGAGAAGAAGCTTTTTCCGGCAGATGCTGTGCTTGTGGCAACCGGCGGCATTTCCTATAAGACAACTGGATCTACGGGGGATGGTTATCGTTTTGCAGAAGAACTTGGACATAAAGTGACCGATTTGTACCCGTCCCTGGTTCCATTTAATACGAGGGAAGCGTGGGCAAAAGAGCTGCAGGGACTTTCCCTCAAAAATGTAGATGTGCGCGTGATGGATGGTAAAAAGAAGCTTTATGATGGGTTTGGTGAAATGATGTTCACGCATTTTGGTGTGACCGGACCGCTGATCTTAAGTGCGAGCAGTTACACGGCAAAGACGGTACGCAAAAAGGAACTGCAGCTTTTTATTGACCTGAAACCGGCACTTTCGAAAGAACAACTGGATCATCGTATTCTGAGAGATTTTGAAGAATCCAGAAACAAACAGTTTAAGAATGCACTTGGCGGACTGTTTCCGGCAAAACTGACTCCGGTCATGATAAGGCTTTCCGGGATCAGTCCGGAAAAGAAAGTTAATGAGATTGCCAGAGAAGAGAGAATGGCATTTGTAGATCTGATCAAAAATTTACCATTGACCATCACCGGGCTTCGAGATTATAATGAAGCTATTATCACAAAAGGTGGAGTCACGGTCCGTGAGGTGAATCCATCTACGATGGAATCAAAACTGGTAAAAGGACTGTATTTTGCCGGGGAAGTGCTGGATCTGGATGCTGTGACCGGAGGATTTAATTTACAGATTGCCTGGTCAACGGCGTATGCGGCGGCAGTTGCCATGAGCCAGACGGAAGCATAGAACAGATTTTAGAAAGTATCAGAGTTACAGGAGGAACGAATGAGTTTTAATATCGCAATCGATGGACCGGCCGGAGCCGGAAAAAGCACGATCGCAAAACGTGTGGCAAAAGAACTGGGATTTATCTATGTAGATACCGGGGCTATGTATCGCGCAATCGCAGTCTATATGCTGCAGAATCAGATCGATATTCAGAATGCTGAGGCAGTGGGCAGGGCATGCCGTAATATTTCGGTTTCCCTTTCGTATAATGAAAAAGGTGAGCAGCAGGTGATCTTAAACGGAGAGAATGTTACAGCACTGCTCCGTACAGAAGAAGTCAGTCATACGGCATCTGTCACTTCAGCAAATCCGGCAGTAAGGGCAGCGCTTCTGGATCTGCAAAGAGATCTGGCAGCAAAAGAAGATGTCCTGATGGATGGAAGAGATATCGGTACAAACGTACTTCCGGGTGCGCAACTGAAGATTTATCTTACCGCAAGTGCACAGACGCGTGCGAAAAGACGTTTTCTGGAGATGCAGGAAAAAGGGGATACCCACACCCTTGAAGAGATTGAAAAAGAGATCCGGGAACGTGATGAGCGGGATATGTCAAGAGAGATCGCTCCGCTCCGCCAGGCAGAGGATGCAATTCTGGTAGATTCTTCGGACCTGTCGATCGACCAGGTGGTAGAACGCATCAGAGAATGTTACAGGGAAGTGAAAACATGCGGGTAATAAAGGCAAAGACTGCAGGTTTCTGTTTTGGCGTGAAACGTGCCGTTGACCAGGTTTATGAACTTGCCGGCAAAAAAGAAGGAGCAGTTTACACGTACGGACCGATCATACACAACGAAGAAGTTGTAATTGATCTGGAGAAAAAGGGTGTGCAGGTGCTTCATACAAAAGAAGAACTGGCTGCACTTGAAAAAGGAACGGTGGTCATACGTTCCCATGGTGTGGCAAGAGAGATTTACGAACAGATACAGGGAAAAAGACTGGAACTGGTCGATGCGACCTGTCCATTTGTAAAAAAGATCCACCGCATTGTAAAGCGGGAAGGGGAAAATGGCAGGGAGATCGTGATCATCGGAAACGCGACACACCCGGAGGTGGAAGGGATCAAAGGATGGTGTGTTTCCAAAGTTACGGTGATCGGAAATGAAGAAGAGGCACAAAAATACGAGACGAATTCTGATAAAGGAATTTGTATTGTGTCACAGACGACATTTAATTACAAGAAATTTAATAAATTAGTTGAAATTCTTTCAAAAAAGCGTTATGATATACTTGTTTTAAATACGATTTGCAATGCAACCGAGGAACGCCAGCAGGAGGCGAGGAAAATCGCTGCCGAAGTGGATGCCATGGTTGTGATTGGAGGGAAACACAGTTCCAATACGCAGAAACTATTTGAAATATGTAAAGAAGAATGCAAGAATACTTACTATATACAGACACTTGAAGATTTGGATGTACAGTCGATGCAGTCCATGAGTTGCGTAGGTATTACAGCAGGGGCATCAACCCCAAATAAT
This sequence comes from uncultured bacterium, assembly GCA_905214675.1. Taxonomy (GTDB): domain Bacteria; phylum Bacillota; class Clostridia; order Lachnospirales; family Lachnospiraceae; genus Hominisplanchenecus. The sequence goes on along the minus strand of CAJMMS010000010.1, from coordinate 35,927 downwards.
ATTATTGAGGAGGTTCACAAGGAATGTCAGAAATGAGCTTTGAACAAATGCTGGAGGAATCATTAAAAACAATTCATAATGGAGAGGTAGTCGAAGGTACGGTCATCGATGTCAAAGAAGATGAGATCATCTTAAATATTGGATACAAAGCTGACGGTATTATCACAAAAAATGAATATACCAACGATTCAAGCGTAAATCTTCAGGACGTTGTTCATGTTAATGATAAAATGGAAGCAAAAGTTCTGAAAGTAAATGATGGCGAAGGACAGGTTCTGCTGACTTACAAGAGACTGGCAGCAGAAAAAGGAAACAAGAGACTGGAAGAAGCTTTTGAAAATCATGAAGTGCTGAAAGCACCGGTTGCACAGGTACTTGATGGTGGTCTGAGTGTTGTGATCGACGAAGCAAGAGTATTTATCCCGGCTAGCCTGGTATCTGATACTTATGAGAGAAATCTTGGCAAATATGCAGGTCAGGAAATCGAGTTCGTGATCAGCGAGTTCAACCCACGCAGAAGAAGAATCATCGGCGATCGTAAACAGCTTCTGGTTGCAAAGAAAGCAGAAATGCAGAAAGAACTCTTTGCAAGAATCAACGTTGGTGATGTAGTAGAAGGCGTGATCAAAAATGTTACAGATTTTGGTGCGTTCATCGATCTGGGCGGAGCAGACGGTCTGCTGCACATCTCTGAGATGTCCTGGGGACGCGTTGAGAATCCGAAGAAAGTATTTAAAGTTGGCGAGAAGCTTTCTGTTCTGATCAAAGATATCAGCGGCGATAAGATTGCGCTGAGCCTGAAATTCCCAGAGCAGAATCCGTGGCTGACGGCTGGTGAGAAATATGCAGCAGGAAACGTAGTAGAAGGTAAAGTTGCAAGAATGACAGATTTTGGTGCATTCGTTGAACTGGAGCCGGGTGTAGACGCACTGCTTCATGTATCCCAGATTTCTCAGGAGCATGTTGACAAACCATCCGATGTACTGAGTGTAGGTCAGATGATCACAGCAAAAGTAGTAGATTTCAATGGCGAAGACAAAAAAATCAGCCTGAGCATGAAAGCACTGCAGAAAGAAGAAGTTGCTGCCGACACAACAGAGGCAGAAGAAGAGTAATATTGCACATCTCAAAAAGGGAGTGCTGAGTGTCCTGCAAGGTTCAGACAAAAGAGAACCTTACAGGACAGGAAAGCCTGATTTCAAATGGAAATCAGGCTTTTTATGTATAAATATAATTGTGAAGGTGTATTCATAAACTGTTCCGTACATTCGAACCATAGAGCGCTGTCATGGTAGTCTTTCTGAAAAAGGGGTTCGAAAAGGGCAGTCTCCTGTGGAAGAAACAGTCCACAGTGGCGCTGGTAACAGGTTGTGGCTTTTGCAGGGATGCGTTCGTGTGGATCGAGATAAGATGCAACACTTTTGTGGATGGCACAGTCCTGCAAAGGAATGTAATAATAATTTTTATAATCTGATATAAAATACTTTAATTCACCTTCAAAAGCATGGATTAGGATACGACAGGTCTGGTCATGAAGCGTCAGATAGGCGCAAGGTAATTTCACAGACACAGCCTTTGGAATCGGCTCTGCAAGTTTCAGTTCGATGATCAGAGCTGGCTGTCCGTCTGCATCTTCTTCCCAGGACAGATCAGCGATTTCGCAGAGATGTTCAACAAAAAATGCCGGATAAGCGAAAAGCGGGAGCAGTCTGGTCATGCCTTTGAGATCGTCCAGGTTGTGAAGAAGCAAAAGTGAAAGTGCATCCGCTTCTTTACTACTGCAGAAAGTCTGGTATACTTTGATCAGTTCTCCGCCGTGGAAGCGATCCTCCCGTGTGATACCAAGAAAGGATTCCATACTTTTCTGATTCAGATGCGTAAGTTTCAGACGTTTTTTGCAGGGACGGATGTGCCGGTAAAGATCAATGCTTTCCATGGCAGAGAGTGGTTCCGGAAGTTTATATTTTTCTGCTTTCTGCATCAGATAAGGAATGTCGAAACCATCACCATTGAAATGGATCAGAGTAGAAAAAGACGGGCAGAAAGCAAAAAATGCTTCGAGAATGGCACATTCTTCTTCCGGGTTTTCGGCAAACCACTGAAGAAATGTCCAGTGTCCATCAAGAAAGCAGACAGCTCCGATCAGATACAGGGAAGAAGTTCTGGCAGAAAATCCGGTTGTTTCAATATCAAAAAAGAGAAGTTTTTCTTTTTGAAAAGAAAATGCCTGCAGGTATTGCAGTTCCGGTTTGCAATCCGGAAAAAATTGTTTTTTATATATCATAGGAAGTCTCCTTTGTGTTCATAGTGGGGCAGTTCATTCCTATTATAAAAGTGTTTTAATAAAAATGCAATATAGGGATATTTGACGATTGAAAAGACAGAAAATTTAATGTAAAATAAAAAAAGTAACAGAAATAGAAAAGAAAAAGGAGAAAATTATGTGGGATATTCAAATTCTTGGAGTAGATTTATATCACATTCTCTTCTGGCTGATCTTATATAGTTTTATGGGCTGGATCTGGGAGAGCTGTTATGTGTCAGTAAAGGAAAAGAAACTGGTAAACCGTGGATTTGTGACCGGTCCGGTCTGTACGATCTACGGAGTAGGTGCCATGACGGTTTATCTGCTCCTGCGGCCGCTGGAAGAACATGGGCTATGGCTTTTCCTCGGGGGAATCATACTTCCGACCATTCTCGAATATCTTACCGCCTGGGTGATGGAGACGATGTTCCATACAAGCTGGTGGGATTACAGTGAACGACCTTTTAACCTGCATGGCAGGATCTGCCTGGGATGCTCGATCGCATGGGGGTTTTTCACGTTACTGATGTTTGAGGTTCTTCAGCCATTTGCACAGTGGGTGATTGATCTGTTTGATGTGGCGACCGGTCATGCGTTTATTATTCTGTGCAGTATCTTATATTGTGTGGACTTTATCGTATCAACGCTTGCAGCATTCCAGCTCGGCGAAAAACTGGAAGGTTTGCAGACTGCTATGGAAGAATTTGCCGAATATCTGCAGACAACGAAGGTTTACAGTTCAGCAGAAGAGGCAAGGGAACTGTTTGGAAACTATAAAAAACATCTGCCGACGAAGAAAGAGTTCCAGGAAAAACTTGAAGAATACCAGAGTCGTATTGCCGGTAAGATTGAAGAAAAAGGTCTTGCAGAATATGCAGAAAGTATTCGTTCTCATACAAAGGGATTCCGTGAACAGTATCAGGAAAAAGTATCCCGGATTACCGGTGTAAACAAACGTTTCATGAAAGCTTATCCGACGATTCACAAAGTGTCCCGTGGGAAAAAAGAGAAAAAAGAAAAAAAAGAAAAGAAATAATTTTGACAGATTTTTTGGAAACATCTGGAAAATCTGCTGATTATAATAAAAAAGGAGGAGAAGTGTATGCTGCGTTTAACATTTCGGGGTGGCATTCATCCAGATGACGGAAAGGCGATGTCAAAAGATAAGCCGATCCGGGAGGTACTGCCCAAAGGAGAGCTGGTCTATCCACTTTCCCAGCATATCGGAGCACCAGCCAAAGCCATTGTCGCCAAAGGCGATCATGTGCTGGCGGGGCAGAAAATTGCAGAAGCAGGGGGGTTTGTATCTGCGAATATTTTTGCATCCGTATCAGGAACGGTCAAAACAATCGAGCCAAGGCTGGGCGTAGGTGGAGCAAAGATGGAATCCATCGTCATTGAAAATGATGGACTGTATGAAGAGGTGGAGTTTCCACCGGAAAGAGCACTTTCGGATGTTTCCGGAAAGGAGATCATCGATATTATTAAGGAAGCCGGTATTGTCGGCATGGGCGGCGCCGGATTCCCGACACACGTCAAATATATGCCCAAAGATCCCTCCGCGATCGACCACATCATTGTCAACTGTGCGGAGTGTGAGCCTTATCTGACATCGGATTATCGCAGGATGTTGGAAGAGCCGGAAAAGATCGTAGGTGGTCTTCAGGCGGCAATGAAGATTTTTGACGGCAAGGCAAAAGGGGTTCTGGCTGTTGAGGACAATAAAAAGGACGCTGCGGAAAAACTGCGGGAAGCAGCAAAAGGCATCCCGGATATCGAAGTTGTGGAATTAAAGACAAAATACCCGCAGGGAGCAGAGCGTCAGCTTATTTTTGCGGTGACAGGACGGCAGATCAATTCTTCCATGCTTCCGGCAGATGCAGGATGCGTGGTTAATAACTGTGACACCATTCATGCGATCTATGAGGCGGTCCATTTTGGCAGACCGGTCATGAAAAAAGTAATGACGATCACCGGAAATGCGATCAAAGAACCTCAGAATCTGCGTGTCCGTACCGGTACGAACTTCCGTGAACTGATCGAAGAAGCGGGCGGATTTGTTTCCGAGCCGGAAAAGATCATCGCCGGCGGACCGATGATGGGAATCCCTCTGGTTTCTCTGGATGTTCCGGTTGTCAAGACATCCTCCGCGATCCTCTGTATGACAAAGGATGAAGTTGCAGCCTGCGAAGAGACAGCGTGTATCAACTGCGGACGCTGCGTATCCGTCTGTCCGGGCCGGATCATTCCGGCAAGACTGGCTGATTATGCGAAAAGACATGATAAAGAAGCGTTTGAAAAAGCAAATGGAATGGAGTGCTGTGAATGTGGATGTTGCAGTTATATCTGCCCGGCAAAACGACCGCTGACACAATACATCAAATCCATGCGTAAGATCGTGCTTGCGGATCGGAAAAAAGCTGCACAGAGGGGGAATGGAAAATGACTGAAATGTGGAACATATCATCAAATCCGCACATCCGGGATAAGAGAAAAAGCAGCGACCTGATGAGCCTTGTGCTGATCGCACTGCTTCCGGCAACCATATTTGGTGTCATAAATTTTGGAATCGATGCGTTAAAAGTAATCGTGCTGTCTGTGACAGGCAGCGTGCTCACAGAGTATGTTTACGAAAAACTGATGCATAAAAAAGTGACAGTCGATGATCGCAGTGCAGAAGTGACAGGGCTTCTGCTGGCACTGAACCTTCCGGCGTCTGCACCATGGTATCTTCCGGTACTCGGTTCTGTTTTTGCCATTCTGTTTGTAAAACAGCTTTTTGGAGGACTGGGACAGAACTTTATGAATCCGGCTCTCGCAGCAAGATGTTTTCTCCTGATTTCATTTGCTGGAAAAATGACGGACTTTACATACGATGCAGTATCCGGGGCAACGCCGCTTGCAGCCATGAAAGCCGGCGAGAGCGTGAATGTTTTAAACCTGTTTCTCGGAAAAACAGCAGGAACGATCGGTGAGACATCAACGCTGGCAATCCTGATCGGTGCGGTGATCCTTCTGGTATTTAAAGTGATCGATCTTCGGATCCCGTTATCCTGTCTGCTTTCCTTCTCTGTTTTTGCTATTTTATTTGGCGGACACGGGTTTGATCTTTCTTTTCTGGCAGCACAGCTTTGTGCAGGCGGACTGATGCTTGGTACGTTTTTTATGGCAACGGATTATGTGACCTCACCGATTACTAAGAACGGTCAGATCGTGTATGGATGCATCATCGGTATTCTTACCGGGGTGTTCCGTTTCCTTGGAAGTGCATCGGAGGGCGTATCTTACGCGATCATTCTTTCAAACCTTCTGGTGCCGCTGATTGAAAAAGTTACACCTCCGACGGCATTTGGGAAAGGAGGAAAAAAGCATGAATAAGATTGTAAAAGAAGCACTGGTACTGATGGCGATCACACTGGTTTCCGGGCTGTTGCTTGGAGCGGTATACAGTATTACAAAGCAGCCGATCGCACAGGCAGAGGAAAAAGCACAGAAAGAAGCTTATCTTGCCGTATTTCCGGATGCACAGGATCTGATGGAGCCGGATAACAAAGAAGAACTGCTCACAAAAGCAGCCGATGTCCTGGATGAGGCCGGATTTGGCATAGCCGATACCATGGAAGATTTTTATCTGGCAGAAAAAGACGGAACTGTGACCGGCGTTGTTATGAACATTACTTCGCATGAAGGATACGGCGGTGACATCAATTTTTCCATGGGTGTCAGTACAGACGGAACGGTGACAGGTGTGGAGATGCTTTCCTTAAGTGAGACAGCCGGACTTGGCATGCGTGCAAAAGACGAAGAATTCAAAGGGCAGTTCGCAGGAAAAACCGTAGACCAGTTCGTAGTTACAAAAAGCGGTGCCTCCGCAGAAAACGAGATCGATGCGATCAGCGGAGCGACCTTTACCTCCAAAGCGGTGACAAACGGTGTCAATGCAGGACTTCGCTTTTATGAAAGCCTTAAGGAAGGAGGTATCTTACAATGAGTAAAGCAGGAGAACGTTTATATAACGGTATTATCAAAGAGAATCCGACGTTTGTGCTGATGCTTGGTATGTGTCCGACGCTTGCAGTCACGACCTCAGCGATGAACGGACTTGGCATGGGACTTACGACAACCGTGATCCTTGCCATGTCAAACCTGATGATCTCGGCACTTCGTAAAGTCATTCCGAACGGTGTGCGTATGCCGGCCTTTATCGTGGTTGTGGCATCTTTTGTAACGATCGTACAGTTTTTGCTTCAGGCATATGTGCCGTCTCTGTATCAGAGTCTTGGTATTTATATTCCGCTGATCGTAGTAAACTGTATCATCCTTGGAAGAGCGGAAGCCTATGCTTCTTTAAACCCGGTCATTCCGTCGTTTTTTGACGGTGTCGGCATGGGACTTGGTTTTACCATCGGTCTTGCCAGCATCGGTATCGTGCGAGAGCTGATCGGAGCCGGAACCATTTTCGGTGTTCAGGTGATGCCTTCTTTCTATCAGCCGATCACCATCTTTATCCTTGCCCCTGGAGCCTTTCTGGTCCTGTCTCTTCTGACGGCAGCCCAGAACCGCGTGAAACGAAACATGCAGGAAAAAGGAAAAGAGACCAAGATCGGAAGCGGCTGCACCGGAGAATGTGCCTCCTGTGCAAGTTCCTGTAAAGGAGGGGAGACGTTATGAGAGAATTACTTATGATCGCAGTCGGAACTGCGTTGATCAACAACGTTGTTTTAAGCCAGTTTTTGGGACTGTGTGCATTTCTTGGGGTATCAAAGAAAATGAATACCGCAGCAGGCATGGGCGGAGCCGTTATTTTCGTTATCACGATCTCGTCTTTCATCACGGCTCTGATCTATAAATTCCTGCTCCTTCCGCTGAATGTGACGTACCTTCAGACGATCGTGTTTATCCTGGTCATTGCGGCACTGGTACAGTTTGTGGAGATGTTCTTAAAAAAGAGCAGCCCTTCTCTGTACAATGCACTGGGTGTTTACCTGCCGCTGATCACGACAAACTGTGCAGTACTTGGTGTGGCGCTGATCAACGTACAGAAAAGCTATGGCATCCTGGAGAGCGTGGTAAATGGTCTGGCTACGGCAGTCGGATTTACGATCGCGATCGTGCTGATGGCGGGTATCCGTGAAAAAACAGAATACAATGATGTACCGGAATCTTTTAAAGGATCGCCGATCGTTCTTCTTACAGCATGTCTGATGGCGATCGCATTCTTTGGATTTTCCAGTCTGAAATAGGAAGGAGGAGTGGCGGATGAGCATGGAGATCATACTTGCGGCTGTGATCGTAGGAGGTACCGGACTGCTTCTGGGACTCTTCCTCGGTGTGGCAGGGAAAAAATTTGCAGTAGAGATCGATGAAAAAGAGCAGCAGGTAAGAGAGCAGCTTCCGGGAAATAACTGCGGCGGCTGCGGCTATGCAGGCTGTGATGCGATGGCAAAAGCGATCGCAAACGGAGAAGCCCCGGTAAATGGCTGTCCGGTAGGGGGAGATGCCGTGGCAGCAAAGATCGCTAAGATCATGGGACAGGAAGCAGGAGAGAGTATCCGAAAAGTTGCTTTTGTAAAATGCGGCGGAACCTGTGAGAAAGCAAAAGAATCTTATCATTATTATGGAGTTCATGACTGTGAAATGATGGATTTTGTTCCGGGAGGCGGACCGAAAACCTGTCATTATGGATGTATCGGAGACGGAACCTGCGAAAAGGTCTGTTCATTTGATGCAATTCATGTTATAAATGGAGTAGCAGTGGTAGACAAAGAAAAATGCAAAGCTTGTGGAGCCTGTGTGGAACATTGCCCACGCCATCTGATCGAACTGGTACCGTATGACAGCCGTTATCTGGTACGCTGTTCTTCCAGAGATAAAGGAAAACAGGTTATGCAGGCATGTGATGCGGGTTGTATCGGATGTAAGAAGTGCCAGAAAGAATGTCCTTCGGGAGCAGTTACCGTTGAGAACAATCTGGCATATGTCGATACTGCAAAATGTACTGGTTGTGGAACCTGTGCGTCTGTCTGTCCGAAACACGTTTTTACCGGACCGAAAACAGAAGCATAGAAAAAGAAAGGGGAGATTTATCACAATGAAGAAAAAGGGGTTCACACTGATCGCGATTTTACTGATGAGCATGTTGTTATCCATGACGGTATTTGCGGAGGGCGGTTTTAAAACCGTAGAAAATCAGACGCACTACTACAAAGAAGATGGTACGATGCAGAAAGGTTGGCTGACGTTGGGAGAGAAGCGTTATTATTTTCACCGGAAAACGGGTGTGATGTTTACCGGGATCCGCAAAATCCAGGGTACAACCTATGTATTTGGTGAGGATGGCGTTCTTCAGAAAGTGTATCCGAAAGCAGGCCTGAAAAAAACGGCTTCCGGAAAGATCTGGTATTCTTATGGGGACGGAAGCAAGCGTCCGAAGCGTCAGTGGCTCACCATCAATGGAAAGACCTACTATTTTGACAAAAAAGGATATGCATTGACCGGCTGGAAGAAAGTAAATGGAAGTACGTACTATTTCAATAAAAGAGGTGTCCTGCAGACCAGTAAATGGGTAAAATACAAAACCAAACAGATGTATCTGGGTGCAGACGGTAAAATCGCCAAAGATACCTGGATCGGTGATAAGTATGTAGGTGTGGATGGCAATTATGTAGCAGATTACCGTGATGACCGTCGTACAAATAAAAATAAAACGGGCTGGGTTGGTTATGGAGATCAATGGAGATATTATAAGAAGAATAAGATGGTGACCGGATGGAGAACCATAAACAAAAAGAGATATTTCTTTGATTCCACCGGACTTATGCATACCGGATGGCTTCAGGTCAAAAATCAGACGTATTTTATGGATACCAGGACGGCAACACGCGGAGAGATGATGACTGGCTGGTGTAAGATCAGCAACAACTATTATTATTTCTTCCGCAGCAAAACAAAGGCAAATGGCACAACCTATCCAAAAGGAAGTATGGCAAAAGATATTTCCATCCGCTTTACATTAACGGACGGCTCGAAGAAAATCTATACATTTGGCAAAGATGGTGCCTGCACAAATTATTAAAAGACATCCGGATCAAAGATTACACAGATTATGTGAAGCCCTTTTCTCTTGACAGGAGTGCTGTTTCTGATGAAAGGGTTTCACATTTTTTGAAGAAAACAACGGAGAAAGATATGGATTGTAAAAAAGCGCAGTCTCTGGTAACATCCTATATTACCAGAAAATTAAATGACAAAGAGCTGGAAGAGTTTCTGGAACATATCGATACTTGTGATGAATGTTATGAAGAACTGGAGATATACTATACCGTGCATTATACATTGGCACGTCTGGATAAAGACGAAACCGGTCAGGTCTACAATGTGAAAAAAGCGTTGCAGAACCGACTGGAAGAAAGCCGCTTTTATGTATGGAGAACGAAAGTTTCCCGGATCTATCGCATGGGAATCATGATGCTGGCAGAGATGCTTCTGGTGCTTATTCTGATGGCACAGGTGGATCTGTGGCAGTATGGAACGATAGAACACAATCCGATCAGTCAGTTTTTATCCATGCACAGTGAAAAGCCGGCTCAAAAACAGACAGAAACACAGAAAAAGAAAAGCCGGCAAAAATCAAAGAAAAAGAAACAGACAGAAAAAACAACAGAGAAAACGACTGAAAGAACGACTGAAAAAGCAACGGAAAAACAACAAAAAAAGCAGCAGAATAAAGTGAAATGATAGAAAAGAGGACTGGAACATTGAGAGAGAAACTCGTTTTGATCGACGGCCACAGTATTTTGAACCGGGCATTTTACGGAGTGCCGGAACTGACCAACTCGGAAGGGCTGCATACAAATGCGGTCTATGGTTTTTTAAATATTTTATTTAAAATCCTTGCGGAAGAACAGCCGCAGTATCTGGCGGTTGCTTTTGACCTGAAAGCACCGACCTTCCGTCATAAAATGTACGATGCTTATAAAGGAACGAGAAAGCCACAGCCACCGCAGCTTCATGAACAGGTGCCGGTGATGAAAGAAGTGCTGACGGCGATGGGGGTTCCGCTTCTGATGAAGGAAGGTTATGAGGCAGATGACCTGCTGGGAACGGTTGCAAAGCGGATGGAAAAGGAAGGACTGGAAGTTTCGGTAGTTTCCGGAGACCGGGATCTTTTGCAGCTTGCAACGGAGCACATCATGATCCGTATGCCAAAGACAAAACGAACCGGCACAGAGATCGAGGATTACCATGCGAAAGAAGTGCTGGAAAAATACCAGGTGACACCGCCGCAGATCATAGAACTGAAGGCGATGATGGGGGATGCTTCTGACAATATTCCAGGACTTCCGGGGGTCGGTGAAAAGACAGCGACCAAGCTGGTTGTGGCATATGGTACGATCGAGAATGCTTACGCCCATGTGGAAGAGATCAAGCCGGCCAAGGCGAAAAATGCCTTTCTGGAGCACTATGATCTGGCAGTGCTGAGCAAAAAGCTGGCAACGATCAATACGGACAGCCCGGTTGATTTTGTATTGGAAGATGCAAGACTTACCGATCTGTACACGCCGGAAGCCTTTGCCCTGTTCAAAAAGCTGGAGTTTAAGAATCTTCTTGGAAGATTTCAGTGCGATGCACCGGATCAGAAAGTGGAACAGTATTTTTATGCAGTGGAGGATTTTGGCGAGGCAGAAGCAGTGTTTGCACAGGCAGCGGGGGCAGTGCTTGTGAGCTTTTCTGTCATTTCTCACAAAGGAGAAGTAAAAGGTGTCTCTCTTGGCTGGGAGAAAGAAAAGATTTATTATATTCCGGCACAGGGCTTTGTGACCGGTCAGTATCTCTGTGAAAAAATGGCAGAAGTTCTGGAAAAAGCGGATACGGCTGTCACGATGAATGTCAAGGAGCAGCTTTCGTATCTGCATGTGGAAAAGAAAAATCTCTTTGATGCAGCAATCGCCATGTATCTTTTGAACCCGCTCAAGGATACTTATGGATATGAGGATATTGCAAAAGAATGTCTGGATCTTCTGATCCCGTCTACGCAGGAACTGCTTGGGAAAGAAGGATTTGGATCTTCGGATGATACGGCAGTGAAAAATGCAGCCTGCTATGGTACGTATACCTGTCTGGAAGGAAAAGCGAAGCTGGAAGAAAAGTTAAAAGAGAGCGGTATGTGGGATCTGTTCCAGGAGATTGAAATGCCGCTTGTATATACGCTTTATGACATGGAAAAAGCTGGTATCCGTGCAGATGGGGCAGCACTGAAACAATATGGTGAGCAGTTATCCGGACGGATCAAAGAACTGGAAAAGACGATCTACGACCTGGCGGGAGAGACGTTTAACATCAATTCTCCAAAGCAGCTCGGTGTGATTTTATTTGAAAAACTGCAGCTTCCGTATGGAAAGAAAACAAAGACAGGCTACTCGACGGCAGCCGATGTGCTGGAGAAACTGGCACCGGAGGCACCGATCGTGTCCTATATTCTGGAGTACCGTCAGCTTGCAAAACTCAAATCCACCTACGCAGACGGACTGGCAGGTTACATTGCGGCAGATGGAAGAATCCACAGCAAATTCCATCAGACGATCACGGCAACGGGGCGTATCAGCAGCACCGAACCGAATCTGCAGAACATCCCGATCCGTATGGAACTTGGCAGAATGATCCGCAAAGTTTTTATCCCGGAAGAGGGTTTTGTTTTTGTAGATGCTGACTACTCACAGATCGAGCTGCGTGTGCTGGCACACATTTCCGGGGATGAGCGGCTGATCGAGGCATACCGGGAAGCGCAGGATATCCACCGGATCACGGCATCCCAGGTCTTTCATGTGCCATTTGATGAGGTGACGGCGTTGCAGCGAAGAAATGCCAAGGCAGTCAATTTCGGCATTGTTTATGGTATCAGTTCGTTTGGCTTAAGTCAGGACTTAAGCATTTCCAGAAAAGAAGCCGCAGAATATATTGAAAAATATTTCGAGACATATCCGGGCATCAAACAGTTTCTGGATCAGACCGTGGCAGATGCAAAGGAAAAAGGTTATGTTACGACGCTGTTTGGCAGGAGAAGACCAGTTCCGGAACTTTCTTCCTCGAACTTTATGCAGCGCTCTTTCGGAGAACGTGTGGCGATGAATGCACCAATCCAGGGAACAGCAGCCGATATCATCAAGATTGCCATGATCCGTGTCAATGAGCGGTTGAAAGCGGAACAGTTAAGATCCAGACTGCTTCTTCAGGTACACGATGAACTGCTGATCGAGGCGGCAAAAGAAGAACTGGATACCGTAAAACAGATTCTTGCAGAAGAAATGCACGGTGCGGCAAAACTGAAGGTATGCCTGGAAATCGATATGCATACCGGGGAAAACTGGTACGAGGCAAAATAACCAGGAAACCGTAAAAGTGCAGAAAGCAGGTTATAAATATATGAAAGTACTTGGGATTACCGGACAGGTAGGGGCGGGGAAAAGTACGATCCTTGCCTATCTGGAGGAAAAATACAGAGCCAAAGTCATTCAGGCTGATCAGGTCGGTCATCTGGTGATGGAACCGGATACTGCCTGTTATCAGCAGATCCTTGCCTGTTTTGGGGAGGAGATTCTGGCAGAAGATCAGAAGATCGACCGGAAAAAGCTGGGAGCGATCGTATTTGCAGACAGAGAAAAGCTTGCCATGTTAAATGCGATTGTTCATCCGGCGGTAAAAGAGTTTATCAAAAATACAGTTCTGATGGAAAAACAGACAGAAAAAGTACCCTTCGTAGTTGTAGAAGCAGCCCTGCTCTTAGAAGAACATTATGAGGAGATCTGTGATGAGATCTGGTATATTTATGTAGATGATGCAGTGCGTCGTGTACGCCTGAAACAGAGCCGGGGATACAGTGACCGTAAAATTGATGATATTTTGAAAAATCAGCAAAAAGACAGCGTATTTCGAAAGTCCTGTCAATTTGTGGTTGACAACAGCAGCGATTTTGTAGAAAATACATTTGAACAAATGGACAGGGGATTGAAAGAACATGGATTTTTGTAGTATAGCAAGCGGAAGTAGCGGAAACTGCATTTATGTGGGCTCTGAGCAGGCTTCTGTTCTGGTTGATACCGGGATCAGCAGAAAACGGATCGTGGATGGACTGCATGAGATCGACCGGAAGCCGGAAGAACTGAAAGGGATTCTGATCACACATGAACATTCCGATCATATCAAAGGGCTGGGCGTGATGTCCAGAAAGTATCATATACCGATCTATGCGACGGCAGGTACGATCGAGGGGATTAAAAGCAGTACCAGTCTTGGAACGATTGATGAGGATCTGTTTCATACGATCCGGGCAGATGAGAAGTTTCAGATCCAAGATCTGGAGGTGGAGCCGTTTGCCATATCGCACGATGCGGCCGAGCCGGTAGCCTATCGGCTGGACAACAAAGAGAAATCCGTTGCCGTTGTGACAGACCTTGGATATTACGATGAGCAGATCGTTTCCCATCTCAAAGATTTAGATGGTGTGCTGCTCGAATCCAATCACGATATACATATGCTGCAGGTCGGCAGTTATCCTTATTATCTGAAACAGAGGATCCTTGGAAACAGAGGGCATCTGTCCAATGAAAATGCAGGCCGTCTGCTCTGTGAGATTTTAAATGACAGGATCAAGACCATTCTGCTTGGACACTTAAGCAGGGAGAATAATTACGAGGCACTGGCTTACGAGACCGTATGTGCGGAAGTTACATTGGGTGATAATCCTTACAAGGCCGGCGATTTCCCGATCGCAGTGGCAGCAAGGGATCATATATCACCGCTCTATGCCCTTTAAAGGGCGGGCGGAGTCTGCATATCAGACAGAAAGGAAGATAAAATGAAACGTACCGTTATAACCGTAGTAGGAAAAGACACCGTAGGTATCATCGCAAAAGTCTGCACTTATCTGGCAGAGAACAATGTAAATATTTTGGATATTTCACAGACCATCGTGCAGGGATTTTTTAACATGATGATGATCACAGATGCAAACCAGTCAGAGAAACCATTTGCAGATCTGGCAAAAGGATTGGAAGAGCTTGGAAATGAGATGGGACTGACCATCCGCTGCCAGCACGAAGATATTTTCAATAAGATGCATCGTATTTAAACCGTGACGGAAAGAGGACAGCGATTATGATTAATATGTTTGAAGTAAACGAGACAAATAAGATGATCACCCAGGAGAACCTGGATGTTCGTACGATTACGCTCGGTATCAGCCTGCTGGATTGTGTTGATGCAGACCTGGAAGTATTAAATGAAAATATTTACCGCAAGATCACGACCGTTGCAAAGGATCTGGTAGCGACCGGTCAGCAGATCGAAAGAGAATATGGCATCCCGATCGTCAACAAACGAATCTCCATCACACCGATCGCTCTGGTCGGCGGCAAGGCATGTAAAAGCCCGGAAGATTATGTGAGCATTGCAAAGACACTCGACCGTGCAGCAAAGGAAGTTGGCGTCAATTTTATCGGTGGCTATTCTGCGTTGGTATCAAAGGGAATGACAAAGAGTGATGAAAACCTGATCCGTTCCATTCCGGAAGCACTTTCCGTTACCGAGCGTGTATGCAGTTCCGTTAATGTCGGTTCCACAAAATGCGGCATCAACATGGACGCTGTACGTCTGATGGGCAAGATCGTAAAACAGGCGGCAGAATATACAAGAGAACAGGATTCCCTTGGCTGTGCAAAACTGGTTGTATTCTGTAATGCACCGGATGACAACCCGTTTATGGCAGGAGCATTCCATGGTGTGACTGAGGCCGATGCAATCATCAACGTCGGTGTCAGCGGCCCTGGTGTTGTAAAAACGGCTCTGGAGCAGGTACGCGGCGAGAGCTTTGAAGTACTGTGCGAGACGATCAAAAAGACGGCATTTAAGGTTACGCGTGTAGGCCAGTTGGTTGCACAGGAAGCGTCCAGAAGACTTGGCATCCCATTTGGCATCATCGATCTTTCGCTGGCACCGACTCCGGCGATCGGAGACAGTGTCGCAGATATTCTCTGTGAGATCGGTCTGGAACACGCAGGTGCACCGGGTACAACGGCAGCACTGGCGCTTCTGAACGATCAGGTGAAAAAGGGTGGTGTCATGGCATCCTCTTATGTCGGCGGCTTAAGCGGAGCGTTTATTCCGGTCAGCGAAGACCAGGGTATGATCGATGCCGTAGAAGCCGGTGCACTGACACTGGAAAAACTGGAAGCAATGACCTGCGTATGCTCCGTCGGTCTTGACATGATCGCCATTCCGGGAAAGACAAGCGAAGCGACCATCTCCGGTATTATCGCAGATGAGATGGCGATCGGTATGGTCAACCAGAAAACAACGGCAGTGCGTGTGATCCCGGTTATCGGAAAAGACGTGGGAGATATGGTAGAGTTCGGAGGACTTCTCGGATATGCTCCGGTTATGCCGGTCAATTCCTTCTCCTGTGAAGCGTTTGTATCCAGAAGCGGACGTATCCCGGCACCGATCCACAGCTTTAAAAACTAAAACAGAAAGCACAAAGGTGGAATGATGGCAAAGGATATGACAAAAGGAAATCCGGGGAAGACACTGTTTTTCTTTGCGGTGCCGATGGTGCTCGGAAATCTTTTTCAGCAGCTTTATAATATTATTGATTCTATCATTGTGGGAAATTATGTGGGAGCAGATGCACTGGCAGCCGTCGGTGCATCTGCTTCGATTACGTTTCTCTTTGTGGCGATCGCCACGGGACTGAGCATCGGCTCTTCGGTCGTGATCTCCCAGTATTTCGGGGCAAAACGGTATGGAGAAATGAAAACAGCGATCCAGACGGTGCTTTTGGCCTCTTTTGTGATCGCACTGTGTCTGATGCTGGTCGGAATTTTCGGGACGGACGCGATCCTGCGGTTTATGCAGACTCCGCAGAAGATCTTTTCGGATGCATCTCTTTATCTGAAGATTTATTTCTGTGGTCTTATCTTTCTGTTCCTTTACAACATGCTGACGGCATCGTTCAATGCAATCGGGGATTCGAAGTCACCGCTTGTCTTTCTGGCGCTGTCTTCCATCTGCAACATTGTCCTGGATCTGTATTTTGTGACAAAGCTGAAGATGGGCGTAGCCGGAGCAGCACTGGCAACCGACATTTCGCAGGCGATTTCCGTGGTCGTTTCGTTTCTGTGGCTTCGCACTCGTATGCGGAAAATGAAAACAGAAGAAAAAAGCAGGCTTTTTGATCTGCATATTTTTGAGATCGTCTGCAATGTGGCGGTTCCGTCCATGCTGCAGCAGTCGATGGTATCGATCGGTATTTTCCTGGTGCAGAGACTGGTGAACGGTTACGGAGAAGCCGTGATGGCAGGTTATGCGGCGGCAACGAAGATCGACAGCATCGCGATCCTGCCGATGGTAAACGTCGGCAATGCCGTTTCGACCTTTACGGCTCAGAATATCGGCGGTAAGAAACCGGAGCGGGTGAAAGAAGGATTCCGTGCCGGACTTCTGATGAGTGCCGTGATCGGTGCGATCGTGACGGGGATCCTTCTTGTGTATGCAAAAGTGTTTGTCGGACTGTTTATGGACAGCAGTTCCAATCAGGCGGCAATCGCCACCGGCATCGAGTACCTCCGCGTGGTCGGTCTGTTCTATGCCCTGATGGGTATCATGAATACCTGTACCGGCGTGCTGCGTGGAGCAGGGGATATCCTCTGGTTTCTGATGGTCACACTGATCAACTTGAGTTCCCGCGTGATCCTTGCCTACAGCATGTCCGGTATGCTCGGTGCGAAAGCCATCTGGTGGTCGATCCCGATCGGCTGGGGCATCGGTTTTGCGATCGGTTTTGTACGCTACTTAAGCGGTAAATGGCAGAGGAGCAGCCTGATCGAGTGATTTAAATGCGGATGATCTGCGTGCGGTATTCGTTGTAACCGCCGCATGGGTCAGTGATGTGATAGAGGTCACTGGCCCGCACATTTAACAAAAATTCTTCCAGTTCGGAGGGTGAGAGAAGCTTTTTCGCATCTGCGGCTTTTGTCAGCAGTGGGATGGAGCTTCTTTTTTTGATCTCTTTGAAAAGCGGCCGTGCACTCTGACGAAAACCGAGCACCCTTGCATAAGAAAGGCCGGCAAAACGGTCTTCCGGCAGCTTTTTTTTTCGGATGCCGAGCAGAATATGAAGCAGACTGCGGCGGATGCGGGCTTCTGTGACCTGTTTGGCTTTTAAAAGACTCACAAACGAAGAAAATGTCTCATACTGCGGCAGCAGTTTGCGGATGCGGTCTGACAGATCGGCGTTTACGTCCAGAAAAGACGTGTAATCATTCTGCATCAGAAGGGCATAGTGTAGAAGATCCGAGTAATCATCGGCGGCATGAAGTAGCCGGGCGGAAATGGCATTCTCAAAGATTTCCCGGCAGGCATCGGGCATATACTCGCAGGCAAGGGACGGATCTTTGCGGATCGCCGTGGCGGAAGCAAAGTTTCCCTCAGGCAGGGAACTGTGATACGAAGCACCCTGACGCCGGATCGGCAGGAAATCAAAGGAAGCACCAAGACGCCGAAGGGCGATCAGATACTCCAGTCCCAGCGTATTATTCGGGGAGGAGAGCAGTTCGGCCGCTGTTTCGAACAACAGGAAATTGTCGGAACTTTCTGGATTTTTTGAAAAATTATGATCACAAGAAAAATAGTCTTCAAGTGCCAGCAGTCTTGCTTTCGGATAGGAATTTCCGGCAGCGAGATATTGTCTGAGATATGTTCCGAAGGCTTTTGGTTCGTATGCAAGAAGCGAAGAAAGCGATGCAAAAGCAGCCGGATCTTCGGTCTCACATCCAAAACAGAGCGTATCAGTTACATTCAGGGAGGCAAGAAGCGAGCAGGCACCCCTTGCAAAATATTCGGCACTGCCGGCTGCGTAGCGGGCCGGAAGCTCGATCACCAGGTCTGCTCCGCCAAGCAGAGCCATGGTTGTGCGGGAAAATTTATCGAGAACGGCAGGTGCCCCCCTCTGGACAAAATCTCCGGACATCACGACCAGGACAAAGTCTGCACCGGTGCGGCGTTTCGCCTCCGCGATCTGCCAGGCATGGCCGTTGTGAAAAGGATTGTATTCGGCAATGATGCTGATGGTTTTCATGGTAATATCGCTCCTTGAACTTATGATTGCTAACTATAGCATGAAGCAGCCCCCGGGTAAAGAGAGAAAAGCTCATCAAATTTGTGAAAATTTTATGGGAACAGTACGAACGATTAAGATTTGTTTGTAAAAAGATACATATTTCTGGTTGAAAATACCACAATCAGGCGATATAATGAAAGCAAACGCAGTCGGTAAGGGGAAGCGGCAGTTGGACTCTGTGAAATTACAGACTGTGAATTGAAATTACTGAAAGGAGTCAGAAATCATGGGATTTATTGACGTAATCAAAGAAAGAGCAAAAGCAGCAAACAAAACGATCGTATTACCGGAAACCGAGGATCGCAGAACATATGAAGCAGCAGCACAGATCCTGAAAGAGGGTATCGCAAAGATCATTCTGGTCGGAAGCGAAGAAGCAGTGAAAAAAGGAAGCGAAGGACTGGACCTGACAGGAGCCGTAGTTGTTGACCCGGCTACCTCCGACAGAACACAGGCTTACATCGACAAACTGGTTGAACTGCGTCAGAAAAAAGGCATGACACCGGAACAGGCAAAAGAAATCCTGTTAAACCAGTATCTGTACTACGGTGTAATGATGGTAAAAATGGGCGATGCAGACGGTATGGTATCCGGAGCTTGCCACTCTACCGCTGATACACTGCGTCCATGTCTGCAGATCCTGAAAACAAAACCGGGTACAAAACTGGTATCCGCATTCTTCCTGATGGTAGTTCCGAACTGCGAATACGGTGCAGACGGTACCTTCATCTTTGCAGACTCCGGTCTGAACCAGAACCCGAATCCGGAAGAGCTGGCTGCAATCGCAGGATCTTCCGCAGATTCTTTCGAACTGCTGGTAGAAAAAGAGCCGATCGTAGCAATGCTTTCTCATTCTACAAAAGGCAGTGCAAAACATGCAGATGTTGACAAAGTCGTAGAAGCTACCAGACTTGCAAAAGAGCAGTATCCGGATCTGAAACTGGACGGAGAGTTCCAGCTGGATGCAGCGATCGTTCCGAGCGTAGGAGCTTCCAAAGCACCGGGCAGCGACATCGCAGGCAAAGCAAACGTACTGATCTTCCCGGATCTGGATGCAGGAAACATCGGATACAAACTGACACAGAGACTGGCAAAAGCAGAAGCTTACGGACCAATCACACAGGGTATCGCAGCACCGGTCAACGACCTGTCCAGAGGATGCTCTGCAGAAGATATCGTAGGTGTTGTAGCGATCACAGCAGTACAGTGTCTGGCTAAATAATAAAAGTTACATATCAGGAGGATGTTAAAATGAACGTATTAGTTATCAACTGCGGAAGTTCATCTCTGAAGTATCAGTTAATCAATTCTGATACCGAAGATGTTCTGGCAAAAGGTCTCTGCGAGAGAATCGGTATTGACGGAAGACTGGTTTACCAGAAAGCCGGATGCGACAAAGAGATCACAGAGGCAGCTATGCCAACACACAAAGAAGCGATCCAGATGGTACTGGATGCACTGGTAAACGACAAAACAGGTGCGATCAAGAGCCTGTCAGAAGTAAATGCAGTCGGTCACCGTATCGTACACGGCGGCGAGAAATTTGCTTCTTCCGTTGTGATCACAGACGAAGTTCTGGAAGCAGTTGCACAGTGCAACGACCTTGCACCGCTGCACAACCCGGCAAACCTGATCGGTATCAATGCATGTAAAGAGCTGATGCCGGGCGTACCGATGGTAGCTGTATTTGATACCGCTTTCCATCAGACCATGCCGGAAAAAGCATATCTGTATGGTCTGCCATATGAATATTATGAGAAATATAAAGTAAGAAGATACGGTTTCCACGGAACTTCTCACAGCTTTGTATCCAAAGAAACAGCAAACTTCCTTGGCATGGATCTGGAAAACTCCAAGATCATCGTATGCCACCTTGGAAACGGTGCATCTGTCAGTGCAGTAAAAGACGGCAAATGTGTGGATACTTCCATGGGTCTGACTCCGCTGGAAGGTCTGGTAATGGGTACACGTTCCGGTGATATTGATCCGGCTATCATGGAATACATTGCGAAAAAAGAAGATCTGGATATCGCAGGCGTTATGAACGTTCTGAACAAAAAATCCGGTCTGGAAGGTATCTCCGGACTGTCAAGCGACTTCCGTGATCTGACAGCAGGTGCAAAAGAAGGCAACAAACGTGCAATCGCAGCAATCGAAGTATTCTGCTATCGTGTAGCAAAATACGTAGGTTCTTATGTGGCAGCCATGAATGGTGTAGATGCGATCGCATTTACAGCAGGTATCGGTGAAAACGTAGGACTGGTACGTGAGAAGATCTGCAGCTACCTGGGTTACCTGGGAATTACGCTGGATGCAGAAGCAAATGCAAAGAGCGGTGACAACTGCGTGATCTCTGCTGCTGATTCCAAAGTAAAAGTAGCAGTTATCCCGACAAACGAAGAACTGGCTATCTGCCGCGAGACCGTTGCCCTGGTATAATTGTGGGAGTACGAAGTACAGAACAATTGTATGGCATCTGATATAGCCTCCGGCGGATTGCAGAGGCATTCATGAATAATAATAGAAGAAACTGCTGCGAAGCGATTTGCGGCAGTTTCTTATTGCCCGGACTGACCAGGATCGCGTGCAGGTCTTGCATGCATTCGACCTGAAACAAAAAAATGGGTTGACAAATGCAGGATGCATGGATATAATAGTTTAGGCGTGGATAGGAGGATATTATGCAGATAGCTTTAAACGATGTTCTGAAAGACGATGGAAAGATACTGCGGGTAGATGCAGACTTCGGTCCGGATACATTTGAGATGAAGCTCGGCAGGTATCCGATTACCCGAAAGACTCCGGTTTCACTGGTTCTCACGAACAAAGGAAAACGGAATCTGTTAATACAGGGCAAGATGGATCTTACGATTTTGATTCCCTGCGGACGCTGCCTGGAGGAAGTTCCGGTAGAGTTTACACTTGATTTTGAAAAGAAGATCGATATGAACCTTACCGAAGAAGAACGAAAGGAAGCGCTCGATGAATGCGCGTATATACATGGATATGACCTGGATGTGGATGAGCTGGTCTACAGCGAGATTCTGGTGAACTGGCCGCTTCGTGTACTGTGCAAAGAGGACTGTAAAGGAATCTGCAGTATATGCGGTAAGAATCTGAATCATGGGACCTGCGACTGTGATCATACAGATTTAGATCCCAGAATGGCACAGATCCGTGATATCTTCAATAAATTTAAGGAGGTGTAAGCCATGTCAATCTGTCCAAAGAATAAATCTTCCAAAGGAAGAAGAGACAAGAGAAGAGCAAACTGGAAAATGACTGCTCCGAATCTGGTAAAATGTAGCAAATGTGGTGAGCTGATGATGTCTCACAGAGTTTGCAAAAACTGCGGAACATACAATAAAAAAGAGATCGTTGCAGTTGAAGACTAATTGCATAGATACGATAGAATCAGGGATTTTGGCGATGTGCTATGTCTCTGGTTCTTCTTTTTTTGCAGATTTAATCCAATCTTAACCCGGATGAATCGAAAAATAACATCTGATACAGCCTTTGGCGGATTTCAGAAACAGAACGCCGCAGATCCGAAAAACAATTTTTTAGGTTGATTTTTATATCGCACTCTAGTATATTAGGAATTGCAACAGGAGGAAAAAATATGCAGGATATGGTAAGGGTAGTTGTAGACGCCATGGGCGGGGACAATGCACCCGGAGAAATCGTAAAAGGTGCGATCGAAGCACTGAATGCCAGAAAAGATATTTTTATCTATCTGACGGGGAGAAAGCCGGATATTGAAGCTGAGCTTTCCAAATATACCTTTCCGCGAGAAAGACTGGAGATCGTTCATACAGAAGAAGTGATCGAGACAGCCGAGCCGCCTGTCATGGCAATTCGCAGGAAAAAAGACTCATCGATCGTGAAGGGCATGAATATGGTGAAACAGAAAGAAGCAGACGCTTTCGTTTCTGCGGGAAGCAGCGGAGCGATCCTGGTAGGCGGTCAGGTGATCGTAGGCAGGATCAAGGGAATCGAGAGACCACCGCTGGCACCGCTGATCCCTACTCGCAATGGAGTTTCACTTCTGATAGACTGTGGAGCAAATGTGGATGCCAGACCGTCACATCTGGTACAGTTTGCGAAAATCGGTTCTATTTACATGGAAAATGTTGTGGGTGTGAAAAATCCAAGAGTCGGATTGGTCAATATTGGCGCAGAGGAAGAGAAAGGCAACGCACTTGTAAAAGAGACGTTTCCTTTGCTGAAAGCATGCAGCGATCTTAATTTCATCGGAAGTGTGGAAGCACGTGATATTCCACAGGGTGTCTGTGACGTCATTGTCTGTGAAGCTTTTGTGGGAAATGTCATCCTGAAGCTTTACGAAGGAGTCGGCGCAACCCTGATTGAAAAAGTAAAACAGGGTATGATGACAAGCCTGCGCTCGAAAATCGGTGCGTTACTGGTAAAACCGGCACTAAAAGAGACGCTGAAGTCTTTTGATGCTACAGAGTATGGCGGGGCACCGCTTTTAGGATTGAACGGCCTGGTTGTAAAGACACATGGAAGTTCCAAAGCGGTAGAAGTCAAGAATTCGATCATACAGTGTGTTCAGTTTACACAGCAGGAAATCAATCAGAAAATCAGAGAAAATATTATAAACGAAGAGCAAAAAGGATAAGAGAGGTAAAATCATGGAATTTGAAAAGTTAGCAAAAATCATTGCAGAAGTATTGAACGTTGATGCAAACGAAATTACTCTGGATACGACATTTGTAGATGAACTTGGTGCAGATTCTCTTGACGTTTTCCAGATTATTATGGGAATCGAGGAAGAATTTGATATCGAAATTCCAAACGAAGAGGCTGAAAAAATTGTTTCAGTTGGTGATGCAGTAGAAGCGATTAAGAATGCATTAAACTAATAACAGAACTGGCATATACAAGGGGGTGCTAAGAATCGGCACCCCTTCTGTATATATCAAAGGTATTCTTAAATAGAATGATGTTAAGGTCAGAAGATGCCATACGGTTTCAGGATTTTGACCTTGGTATCATAAATATGGAGGTGTAAAATGAAGCACACAAAAGATTTGAATGAACTGGAAAAGAAGATAGGCTATGTTTTTCGTGATAAAGCACTTTTTAAACAGGCACTCACACACAGTTCTTATGCCAATGAGCACAGACATGAGGGACTGAAAGACAATGAACGTCTGGAGTTTCTTGGTGATGCGGTGCTTGAGATCATAAGCAGTGAGTATCTTTTTCATAATTATCCGGATATGGCAGAGGGAGAGATGACAAAACTGCGTGCCAGTATCGTATGCGAGCCAACGCTTGCGTTGTGTACGCATGAGATTAATCTGGGAAGTTATCTGTTTCTTGGAAAAGGGGAAGAACGCACAGGCGGCAGAAACCGTGATTCGATCACATCCGATGCGATGGAAAGTGTGATCGGCGCGATTTATCTGGATGGTGGTTTTGCTAATGCAAAGGAGTTTATTTACAAATTTATATTAAAAGACATAGAACACAAAAAACTCTTTTATGATAGCAAGACTATTCTGCAGGAGATTGTGCAGAGTGATTATAAGGGAAAAGAGATTGAGTATGTCCTGACCGGTGAGATTGGCCCGGATCATGACAAAAAATTTGTGGTAAGTCTGGTAGTGGGCGATGAGACGCTTGGAGAAGGAACCGGCAGAACGAAAAAGGCAGCAGAGCAGGAAGCAGCTTATCGTGCGATCATCAAACTGAAAGGAAATATCTGAAAACATGTATTTAAAAAGTCTTGAGATACAAGGATTTAAATCATTTGCAAACAAGATTGATTTTAAATTTCATAATGGTATTACCGGGATTGTAGGACCGAACGGAAGCGGGAAGAGCAATGTGGGAGATGCGGTGCGCTGGGTGCTTGGAGAGCAGAGTGCAAAACAGCTTCGTGGTGCAAATATGCAGGACGTTATTTTTTCCGGTACGGAAAACAGGAAACCTCTTGGATTTGCGTCAGTTGCGATCACACTGGACAATGCAGATCACGAACTGCCGGTCGAGTATGGAGAAGTGACAGTAAGCAGGCGGGTATACCGTTCCGGTGAAAGTGAATACCGGTTAAATGGGACAACCTGCCGGTTAAAAGATATACAGGAACTTTTTTATGATACCGGCATCGGAAAAGAGGGATATTCGATCATCGGACAGGGACAGATCGATAAGATCTTAAGCGGCAGGCCGGAAGAGAGACGTGAACTGTTTGATGAAGCGGCAGGAATCGTCAAGTTTAAAAGGCGGAAAGCGGCTGCCTGTAAGAAACTGGAAGATGAAAGAGCAAATCTGGTCCGTGTGAATGATATCCTGACGGAACTGGAACGCCAGCTTGTTCCGCTTAAACGTCAGGCAGAACAGGCAAAGATCTATCTGAAGAAGAAAGAAGAACTGAAAAAAGTAGATCTTCATATGTTCCTTCTGGAAATGGAACGTATGGAAAAGGAACTGTCGGAAACGGAAGAAAAATACAGGATTGCCAAAGAACAGCTTCAGTCGCTGAAAAAAGAGTATGAAAAAGAAGGGGAAAAATACAAAAAGCAGGAAAAAGATCTGGAAGCATTAGATCAGGTGATCGACCAGCTCAAAGAGGAAGAAAAACAAAGCGAACTTTTCCGGCAGCAGATGGCAGGACAGATCGGGGTATTACAGGAACAGATCCGCGCAGCCATCCAGCAGAAACAGCAGATGCAGGAGCGGAAAATCATCGTAGAAGAGGAGATTTCAAAAAAAGAGATTCAGAAACAGCAGGAAGAAGAAAATCTTCTTAAATGGCAGGAATTCAGAAAGCAGGCGGCAGCAGAAGAAGCAGATTTTAAACTGGAGGCGGATGCCACGACAGCACTTCTGACGCATCTGGAACGGCAGATGGAAGATGGAAAAAATGAAATCATCCATCTGTTGAACCAGAGGGCTTCGGTAAAAGGAAAAGTACAGCGTTATGATACCATGCAGGAGCAGGTACAGATACGAAAGGCAGAAGTGACCAATAAACTTCTGCGTATCGGAAGCGAAGATGCCAGGCAGAATGATATTCTTTCACAGAGCAGACGTACCTACGAAGAGGTATCGGTAAAAATTGAAAAACTTCTGGATCTAAGCAAAGAGCAGGAACAGCATGCCCAAGAACTGCAGCAGATGCTTACAGAACAGAACCGTAAGCTGGAACAGAACCAGTCCGCTTATCACAGAGAAGCCTCCAGGCTGGAGACACTGACCAACCTGACAGAACGTTATGACGGATATGGAAACAGCATCCGCAGAGTGATGGAGCAGAAAACAAAAGAGTCCGGGATCGTAGGTGTGGTGGCAGATCTGATCAAGACCGATAAAAAATACGAAACAGCGATCGAAACAGCACTTGGAGGCAGTATCCAGAATATCGTCACAGAGGACGAAGATACGGCAAAACGCATGATCACATTTCTGAAGAAAAACCGTTATGGACGGGCAACGTTTCTTCCGCTGACCGCAGTGGGGCGAAAGGGAACGGCGCCATTTCGTGAGGATGCAAAAAAGGAGCCGGGGATCCTTGGGATTGCAAGTGAACTGGTGCAGACGGATGACAGATACCATGCGCTGATCCATTATCTGCTTGGGCGGACGCTGGTGGCGGATCATATCGACCATGCGATCGCCGTTGCCAGAAAATATCAGTACAGTCTGCGGATTGTTACACTGGAAGGAGAGTCTTTCAGCCCAGGGGGATCCATGACAGGTGGTGCCTTCAAAAACAGCAGCAATCTGCTCGGACGAAGAAGAGAAGTTGAAGAATTGCAGAAACGCGTCACTGCTCTGAAAGGTGATCTGGAAAAGCAGCAGCGCCAGATCGATGAAAACCGCAGGAAACGCAGCGGTTACCGGGAAAAGATCGTGGAACTCAATGAACAACTGCAAAAGTCTTATGTCTCGCAGAACACAGCGCGTATGGAAATCCGGCAGATGGAAGAAAAGCTGGATGAATCCAAAGGAGAACTTGCCCGTTTAAGAACAGAATCTGCGGATCTGGATGCACAACTGGTACAGATAAAACAGGAAAAGCATCTTATAAATGAAGCAGTGCTGGATTCGGAAAAGCAGGAAAAGATGCTCCAGGAACAGATCGAAGCCTGGCAGAAAGAGCAGGAAATACAGCGTATTGCGCTGGAAAAGCAGAATGGAAAAACAGAAAGCCTGCGTCTGAAACTGGCGGAAGCCAGACAGCAGGAAGTGTTTGCAAAACAGAATATCCGGCGTGTGGCGCAGGAAATAAAGGATCTTCAGTCCGAACAGCTCCAGATTGGAGAGAAAGCACAAAAACAGGAAGAACATTCCGAAGAAAAGAAAGTGCAGATCCGGAAAACAGAAGAGCAGATACGGACAGAAGAAGAACGTGCAAAAGAGCGCAGCCGGAAGCTGAAGATGCGTTCCGAAGAAAGAGAAGAAAAAGGCAGAGTCCAGAAAACCTTTTTTGCGAGACAGGAAGAATTCTCTGGCCAGATTTCCGGACTGGACAAGGAGTGTTACCGTTTAAGTTCCATAAAAGAAAAAATGGAAGAGACAAAAGACGGACGGATCAGCGCCATCTGGGATGAATATCAGGTCACGCCTTCCGAGGCAGATGCCTGGAGGGATGAAACCTGTGGAAACCTTACACAGGCAGGAAAGCGGATCAACGAAATCAAAACGGAGATCAGGGCACTGGGCAATGTCAATGTAAACGCGATCGAAGATTACAAAGAAATGTCCAGACGCCATGATTTTTTACAAAATCAGCATGACGATCTTGTAAAAGCGGAAAAGGCACTGGAAGAGATCATCGCTGAACTGGATACCGGGATGCGAAAACAGTTTCAGGAAAATTTTGCCAGGATACAGGCAGAATTTGACAAGACATTCCGTGAACTGTTCGGTGGCGGGAGGGGAACGCTGGAACTGGTGGAAGGAGAAGATGTCCTGGAGGCAGGCATCCGCATTATTTCCCAGCCACCGGGCAAGAAGCTGCAGAATATGATGCAGCTCTCCGGAGGGGAGAAAGCCCTGACTGCGATCGCCCTGCTGTTTGCGATCCAGCATCTGAAGCCATCGCCGTTCTGTCTGCTTGATGAGATCGAGGCAGCACTGGATGAGGCAAATGTCAGCCGCTATGCAAATTATCTGCACAAGTTGACAAAAAATACACAATTTATTATTATTACACATAGACGCGGTACCATGGCAGCAGCCGACCGGCTGTATGGCATTACCATGCAGGAGAAAGGTGTCTCGGCACTGGTATCCGTGAATTTGATCGAAGAAGAACTGGAACAGTGAGGAAGGAAAGAAGATGGGTGAAAAAAAAGGATTTTTTAAACGCCTGGTAGAAGGTCTGACTAAGACAAGGAACAATATCGTATCCGGTATTGATTCGATTTTCAGCGGATTTTCTGCCATTGATGAAGATTTCTACGAGGAGATCGAGGAAATCCTGATCATGGGAGATCTCGGTATCAATGCCACGACAGCAATCGTAGAAGATCTGAAACAGAAAGTAAAAGAGCAGCATATCAAAGAACCGGCTGCCTGCAAGCAGCTTCTGATCGACAGTATCAAAGAACAGATGAATGTTGGTGAGACAGCTTATGAATTTGAGAACCGTCAGTCGGTTGTGCTGGTGATCGGTGTCAATGGCGTCGGAAAGACAACCAGCGTTGGAAAACTGGCAGGTAAATTAAAAGACCAGGGAAAACGTGTCATTCTTGCAGCAGCAGATACGTTCCGCGCAGCCGCGGGAGAACAGTTGACAGAATGGGCGAACCGTGCCGGTGTGGAGATCATATCCGGACAGGAGGGAAGCGATCCGGCGGCCGTTGTATACGATGCAATCCAGGCATCCAAAGCCCGCCATGCCGATGTACTGCTCTGCGATACGGCAGGACGCCTTCATAATAAGAAAAATCTTATGGCAGAGCTCGGAAAGATTAACCGTGTGATCGAACGTGAATATCCGGAAGCGTATCGGGAGACACTGGTTGTATTAGATGGAACGACCGGACAGAATGCACTGGCACAGGCAAAACAGTTTTCTGAGATTGCAGATATTACCGGCATCATTCTGACGAAGCTGGACGGAACGGCAAAAGGCGGTATTGCAGTAGCCATCCATTCCGAACTTGGTATTCCGGTAAAATACATAGGAGTAGGAGAGAGCATCGACGATCTGCAGAAATTTGATGCGGATGAGTTTGTAAATGCCCTTTTTGATGTAAAAGATTCAGAAGAAGAGGAGTAAAGACATGCTTACATTAGACAAATTTGAAGAAGCTTCAGAAATCGTAAAGAAAGCCACACAGGAAACAAAGCTGATCTACAGCAAATATTTCAGCGAGCAGACAGGAAACAAAGTATATCTGAAACCGGAAAACATGCAGACAACCGGTGCTTATAAAGTAAGAGGTGCTTACTATAAGATCAGCACCTTAAGCGAAGAAGAAAGACAGAAAGGTCTGATCACAGCTTCCGCAGGAAACCATGCACAGGGTGTTGCCTATGCAGCAAAAGAGTTCGGCGCAAAAGCAGTGATCGTTATGCCGACGACCACACCGCTGATCAAAGTAAACCGTACGAAGAGTTATGGCGCAGAAGTGGTTCTCTACGGAGATGTGTACGACGAAGCCTGTGCTTATGCACTGGAACTGGCAGAAAAAGAAGGCTATACGTTCATTCATCCATTTGATGATCCGGCTGTTGCAACCGGACAGGGAACGATCGCCATGGAGATCATCAAAGAACTGCCGCTGGTAGATTATATTCTTGTACCGATCGGAGGAGGCGGACTGGCAACCGGTGTCTCCACACTGGCTAAAATGCTCAACCCGAACATCCGCGTGATCGGAGTAGAGCCGGCAGGGGCAGCCTGCATGAAAGCATCCCTTCAGGCTGGCGAAGTCGTTACACTGCCAAGTGTTAATACGATCGCAGATGGTACTGCTGTTAAGACACCGGGTAAAAATGTTTTCCCGTACCTGCAGAAAAATCTTGATGATATTATTACGATCGAGGACGATGATCTGATCGTTGCTTTCCTTGATATGGTAGAGAACCATAAGATGATCGTAGAAAATTCTGGTCTGCTGACGGTTGCAGCCCTGAAATATCTGGGAGTAAAAGATAAAAAGGTAGTATCTATCCTGAGCGGTGGAAACATGGATGTGATTACCATGTCCTCTGTAGTACAGTTGGGACTGATCCAGAGAGACCGTATCTTTACCGTATCGGTTCTGCTGCCGGACAAAGCAGGTGAACTGGTTCGTGTGGCAACGGTCATCGCAAATGAACAGGGCAATGTGATCAAACTGGATCACAATCAGTTTGTAAGCACAAACCGTAATGCAGCAGTAGAACTGAAGATCACGCTGGAGGCATTTGGCACAGAACATAAAGAACGTATTGTCAATGCGCTCAAAGAAAATGGCTATAATCCGAAAGTGATCCGCCCAAATCTGTAAAAACAGAAGGTATAGGATATGGAAAAAAGGAAGATCCGGATTGTATCCTTGCAGGATGCAGAAGCATTGCTTGCTATTTATCGTCCTTATGTAGAACAGACAGCGATCACTTTCGAATATGAAGTGCCAACGCTGGAAGAACTTCTGAAAAGGCAGGGTATTCTGAATCTCAATGCCTGTATAGCCTATCCGGAAGCAGAAGATGCTCATCTCTGACGAAAGACAGTGTGTTTTTCCATAAAAAGATGGGATACCGGGAAGTGGGCATGTTCCACCAGTGCGGGTACAAATTTGACCGTTGGTACCACATGATCTGGATGGAGAAAGCAATCGGTGAGCATGAAGCATTTCCAATGCCGGTCAAACCATTTCCGGAAATAAAAAACAACTCTGTCAAGAAAAAATACTTGACAGAGAGAATGCTTTCGTGTATGATAAGTAAGGTGATTGCAGTGGAAAAGATTTTAGAGCAGACATTATTATATGATTTTTACGGTGAACTGCTTACAGAACATCAGCAGAGAATATATGAAGATGTGGTGCTGAACGATATTTCCTGCAGTGAGGTCGCTGAGAATCAGGGCATCAGCAGGCAGGGAGTGCATGATCTGATCAGGCGCTGCAGCCACACGTTGAATGGCTACGAAGCAAAATTGCATCTGGTTGAGAAGTTTGTAAGTTTGAAAGAAAAAGTAGAAGCCATAAGGACGGCAGCGGATGACCCGGAGAAAGTAAGAGCGATTTCGGATGAGCTGCTGAAAGAATTATGACGCTACAGGCAGACAGTGGAGGTTACGATGGCATTTGAAAGTTTATCGGATAAACTGCAGAATATATTTAAGAACCTTCGCGGCAAAGGAAGACTGACAGAGGCCGATGTCAAAACGGCACTGAAAGAAGTAAAGCTTGCACTTCTGGAGGCGGATGTCAGCTTTAAAGTCGTGAAACAGTTTATAAAAGCAGTACAGGAAAGAGCAATCGGTCAGGATGTCATGAATGGACTGAACCCGGGACAGATGGTGATCAAGATCGTAAATGACGAGCTTGTAAGCCTGATGGGATCGGAGACGACAGAGATTGCACTGCGCCCGGCCAGTGAGATTACAGTTATTATGATGGCAGGTCTTCAGGGTGCAGGTAAGACGACGACAACTGCAAAACTTGCAGGAAAGTTCAAAGCAAAAGGCAGAAAGCCGCTTTTGGTTGCCTGTGACGTATATCGTCCGGCAGCGATTACGCAGCTTCAGATAAATGGCGAAAAGCAGGGCGTGGAAGTATTTTCCATGGGAGATAAACAGAACCCGGTCAATATCGCCAGAGCAGCCGTAGAGCATGCAAAGAATCACGGATTTAACATCGTGATCCTTGATACGGCAGGACGACTTCATGTGGATGAGTCCATGATGGAGGAGTTACAGAATATCAAAGAAGCCGTTCACGTTGATCAGACGATCCTGGTTGTGGATGCCATGACCGGACAGGATGCAGTCAATGTAGCGGACAGTTTTAATCAGAAACTTGAGTTAGATGGTGTGATCCTTACCAAGCTGGATGGAGATACCAGAGGTGGTGCAGCCCTTTCTATTAAGGCAACCTGCGGCAAACCGATTCTCTATGTAGGTATGGGAGAAAAGCTGTCAGATCTGGAACAGTTCTATCCGGATCGTATGGCTTCCAGGATTCTTGGAATGGGCGATGTGATGACTCTGATCGAGAAAGCACAGGCGACCATTGATGAGGATAAAGCAAAAGAAATGGAACAGAAGCTTAAAAAAGCACAGTTCGGTTTTGATGATTATCTGGAAAGCATGGCTCAGGTTAAAAACATGGGAGGTATTTCCAGTATCTTAAGCATGATGCCGGGGATCGGCAACAAAGCAGCAGATATTGAGGCGGCGGTAGATGAGTCCAAGATGGCACGCATCGAAGCGATCATTCTCTCCATGACACCAAAGGAACGCTCCAATCCGGATCTGCTCAATCCATCCAGAAAAAAGCGCATCGCAAAAGGTGCAGGTGTAGATATCAGTGAGGTCAACAAACTGGTCAAACAGTTTGAACAGACACGAAAGATGATGAAACAGTTTCCGGGTATGATGGGAGGAAAAGGTGCAAAGAGAGGCAGATTCAAACTTCCTTTCTGACAGGCACACAAGAATGCAGAGAAGCTGCCAAAGGCAGGTTTTCATAAATATCAAAGATACAAAACACTGAGGAGGTGAAAGAAATGGCAGTAAAGATCAGATTAAGAAGAATGGGAGAAAAGAAAAATCCTTTCTATAGAATCGTTGTAGCTGATTCCCGTTCCCCAAGAGATGGAAGATTCATCGAGGAGATCGGTACCTACAATCCGAACATCGAACCAAGCGAATTCAAGGTAGATGAGGAGCTGGCAAAGAAATGGCTGGCAAACGGCGCACAGCCAACAGAGGTAGTAGGAAAGCTCTTCAAAATCGCCGGTATTGAAAAATAAGAGGTGGCAGGATGAAAGAATTAGTAGAAGTAATCGCCAAGTCACTTGTTGAAAATCCGGATGAAGTTACCGTTACGGAAAAACAGTCCGGTAAGACCACTGTTGTGGAATTAAAGGTTGCCCCATCAGATATGGGTAAGGTAATCGGCAAACAGGGCAGGATCGCAAAAGCAATCCGTGCAGTCGTAAAGGCTGCTGCCTCAAAAGAAGACAAGAAAGTTGTAGTAGACATTCTGTAGCTGAAAAGCTGCAGGATGCTGCGATGAAAAACCTCGTGCAGACGAGGTTTTTGTTGTCCTAAAGAAAATTAGTTAAGGAGAAAAGATGAAAAGAATGGCAAATAAATGGAAAAAGATGGCAGGTGTGCTGTTTTTGTTTCTGTGCGTCTGCATGCTGATCCCGACCAGTGCATCAGCAAAAACTTATAAAAGAACACTGAATGAATACATCGGAAAAGGAAAAAAATACACAGTTCTTGCTTATAACAATACGCATAAGCGGGCATATATTTATGCAAAAGCAGACAATCGTTCCAAATGTTATGGAAGCCTTGGCTATGGAGATGCTGTGATCGTCAACACTTCCAAACTGAAAAAGGATAAAAAATATGCGTGGCTGCCAGTATATCTGAATAACCGTAAGACAAAAAAAGGTCCGGTAACGGCATATATTGTGTTAAAACCGCTGAAGATCGACTGTATTAAAACATCCAGTTTTTCGAAAAACAAGACCATTAACAAAGCAATCAAGACCGGTTTCCAGTATCTTGGAACACCATTTAATCTGGGAAGCAGTTCACTTTCCGGTCAGATCGACTGCGCTAATTTTGTCGTACAGGTTTACCGCAGAGCCGGTAAGAATCTCTGCTCCTGGGCACATACCAACAACTTGCAGCAGGCATCCAGAGAGATCTTCTGGCACAGAAAAAATACAGCACTTTCCAAAAAGCAGTATGGTTATATGAAACCGGGCGATCTGCTGTTCTATTTTGAAGAGGATGACCACGGTCCGATCGATCATGTTGCACTCTATATTGGAAATGGCTATATGATCAATTCTTCCGGACATTATGGAACCAGCTATCCGATGGGCGGTATTACAATCAAAAGAGTACAGTATGGAAACCGTTATATGGTACGCTGTATGCGTATCTACGGCTATTAACAGGAGGGACTATGGAGGAATTTTTCCAGGTAGGAGTGATCACCGCAACACATGGCATTCATGGAGAGGTAAAAGTATTCCCGACAACCGATGATCCGAACCGTTTTAAAAAACTGAAAAAAGTACTTTTGGATACCGGGGCACAGAAACTGGAGCTGGAAGTAGCCGGGGTGAAGTTTTTCAAAAAGTTTGTGATCCTGAAGTTTAAAGAATTTGATGACATCAATCAGGTAGAAAAATACCGGAAATGTCCGCTTCTGGTGACAAGAGAAAATGCTGTGCGGCTGAAAAAGAATGAGTATTTTATTGCTGACCTGATCGGACTGAAAGTGTATACGGAAGATGAGAACTTTCTTGGGACACTGGAAGATGTGATGCAGACAGGCGCAAATGATGTTTATCAGGTGGTGACAGAAGAAGGAAAAGAAATCCTGATCCCGGCAATCAGGCAGTGCATCCGGAATGTGGACATTGAAAATGGAAACATGACGGTACATCTGCTGGAAGGGCTGGTGGATGCATGAATTTTCACGTACTGACGCTGTTCCCGGATATGGTCGAACAGGGAATGAACACCAGCATATTGGGAAGAGCCATGGAACGAGGCTACATTTCCTTAAAAGCAACGGATATTCGTGATTATGCAGGAAATAAGCATAATAAAGTGGATGATACTCCATATGGTGGAGGAGCAGGTATGGTCATGCAGGCAGCTCCGGTTTATGGGGCATATGAAGCAGTAAAGGAACAGATCGGCTATCGCCCGCGTGTCGTATATCTGACTCCGCAGGGCAGTGTTTTTTGCCAGAGTATGGCGGAAGATCTGGCAAAAGAAAAGGATCTGGTTTTTCTTTGCGGTCATTACGAAGGCATTGATGAGCGTGTGCTGGAAGAGATCGTTACGGATTATGTCTCCATCGGAGATTATGTTCTGACCGGGGGCGAACTTCCGGCTATGGTTATGATGGATGCGATCGCAAGGCTGGTTCCGGGTGTGCTGCACAATGAAGCTTCCGCAGAGTTTGAATCCTTTCAGGATAATCTGCTGGAACATCCACATTACAGCAGACCTGAGACATGGCATGGAAAAAAGGTGCCGGAAGTTTTGCTTTCCGGTCATCATGCAAACATTGAAAAATGGAGAAGGGAACAGTCAGTGATCCGTACGGCAAAACGCAGGCCGGATCTTCTGGAACTGGCAGAGCTGACTCCGAAGGAAAAAGAACTGGCACGTCAGTGCCGGGAGGAAATGGAAAAGAGAGAGGGAGAAACGTTGTGAACAACAGATGGAAGAGAACAGTCGTTTCTTTCCTGATGATGCTCCTGGCTGTTTTATGCTTTTCAGTGCATACAGATGCGGCAGCATATGGAAAGATCGATCAGGAAACGACGCTTTACGCATGGCCGCTTTCAAAGGCAGATCTTCGTGTCTTTTCAGATGAGGAACTGACACAGGAGAGTGATCAGGTTTCTTACCGCCAGTTTGAGATTACCGAACTGACGGATTCGTATGCAAAAGTGAAATACAAAGAAGGAAAAAAGAAAACCGGTTATGTGGCAGTTGAGAAATTTATCTATAATAAATCTTATAATAAAACCGGGGCTTATGTGACAAAAAGTGCAGGTATGTATCTTTACAAACGTCCGACTTCTGCGAAAAGTGAGCGTTTTATGCTGGCCTCTTTCCGCAGCGGCGGCATCACGCTTGGGGTAAAAGGCAATTATGTGCAGATAATGATGAAAAAGGGCAGCCATTTTTACCTTGGCTGGGTTTCGTTCCCGACATTCCGCAGAACGATCTACCGCTCCATGCTGCATACCGATCAGATTCTTGCAAATGGCACATATACACTGAAGCCACGCAGCGGGAAAAGCGTAAAGGCAGCAAAATATAAACTGACTTATGCAGGTGAAGGGATTTATCATCTGAAAAGTACAAAAACAGGGGATTATCTGCAGATTTCCGGAACAAATAACTTTGTGCTGAAACGAAGCGGAGCTTATTTTTACCTGTATTCTGAGACGGAAGAATGGGCGCTCAATAACAGCGGAAAAGAAGTAAAAGCAAAGAAAACAGCCAGACAGCAGTGGTCTTTCAGAAAGGAATATCAGGTTCCAAAGAAAAGCGGGGCTGTAATCTATTCCCAGTATGATCCGGAATTTGGAAGCCGGACGTATCAAAAGGGTTATGCCGGCGTGTGTACGATTTCCAGTGACGGATGCGGCCTGATCTCTCTGGTCAATGCCATCTATGCGCTGAATGGAGAATACCTTAAGCCGAAAGAACTGGTGAAGTTTTCTGTATCCAGAGGACATTATTTCTACAATCAGGGAACT
>CAJMMS010000009.1 GCA_905214675.1 uncultured bacterium | reverse complement strand
CGAAAAATGACAGGCATGGCATATGTTTATCAATGGTATGCCACAGTTAATTTAGGAACAATCAGGTTTACAGCTTCCAGTTTGTTGAGATGTTGCAAAATTTGGAATCAGGAGAGAATAAGAATGATTAACAATTTAATGTACATAGAATTAAAAATGGGATATTCTGATGATGATCCGGCATGGATTGGATATGTCAAAACTTCAAAAAGTAGAATAAAAATTTTTGACATTTCTGCACATGCGTGCTAATATGATTATAGAAAAAGAGTGCTACCGATAGACGGTTAGTCCGTTTTACTATTTAGAATATCAAAGATAACCGCTTAGTTTGCAGACTGGGGGCGGTTATTTTTGTGTCTTATTATTATCCTTGCCAAAGGTATATCCCAGACCAAAGCAGGTTAAACCGAAGCTTACTACTGCTATAAAATCAACAATACTCATGGCTTAGCCCTCCTTTCCAGTGGGGTAGTATTTGACACTACCCTATATGGCATGAGGGAACGATTAATGGAGATACAGCAAGTTGTGTAATTAAAAAAAGCGATCATGGAAATAAAACAGGATTATATCTTACACATATATATGCATATGATATGAATGGCAATATGACTGCTGGTCGAGCTCCAGGTGTTATAATTAGTGATACGGAACCGCCTGTAATTGAAAATATTAAAATTACTAATGTAACAGAAGAAAGTTACACTATTACATGTACTGTGAAAGATAATAATACTAATGGAACAATAACTGTACGATTTCCAACATGGCCGTCTGCGGATGACAGTGGAGAACCTATATGGCATGAGGGAACGGTTAATGGAGATACAGCAAGCTGCACGATTAGGACTAGCGATCATGGAAATAAAACAGGCACTTATATTTCTCATATATATGCTTACGATGCAGTTGGAAATAGTTCAGCAGCTGCGGCACCAGCAGTAGAATTAGGTGAGAAACATCAACATGATTATGAAGTGAGTATTAAAAAACCAGCAACCTGTACAGAATCAGGTATTATGCTTTATACCTGTAAGGATAATGATGATAGTTATGAAGAAGAAATCCCAGCAACCGGACATCAGCATACAGAATTACGAAATGTGAGTGAAGCAACTTGTGCCCAGGAAGGCTACACGGGAGACACCTACTGTAAAGACTGCGGAACAAAACTTTCTTTAGGAGAAGCAATTGCCAAAACAGACCACACCTGGGATGCAGGAAAGATCACGAAGCCAGTTACCTGCTATAATTGTAAAAGTCTCAAAACAATCACCATCAGAACAAGTATGCTGACGAAGAAAAATGTCGGTGCGAAAGCTTTTAAGGGTACATACAAAAAGATCAAAGTAAAAGTACCGGCAAAACAATTCAAAACATATAAAAAGTTCTTCAAATCAAAAGGAATGAGTAAAAAAGCAATTTATAAAAAGTAAAGAACAGATCGTAATTATATAAGAGATGTCTTGAACCGAATGGAGATAAATGCTAGTATATCTACAAAGCATTTTCATGGCGTTCAGGACATTTTTTATTTTAGTCGGAGTGTAATCTCCGACTAAGATAAATATTCTGAGAGTATGTACAGCGATTCTGTCAGGTAAATGTCAGCAGAGCTGATCAAAATTGCGTACCAAGTCTCACGTGCGTTCAACTTGAATGGTTTCTCCTGAACATATCTGAAAAGTGACAGACAAAAAATAGTCATGTAAAATAAAAAGAGGAAAAATAAAAAACAACAGCACAGGAGGAGATTATGCTATTAAGAGAACATCTGGAAGAACTTACAAAAGAAGAATTGCTTAATTGGGCCAGGAGTTTTGAACTGAAGAATTGTTCACGTCTCCGGAAGGCTATGTTGATAGATAAGCTTCTGGAATATTTTTGTACGGAAGAAGTGCTTCGAGAAAGGATGGTATGTCTGACAAAAGATCAGATGAATCTTCTGCGCAGAGCCTGTCAGACACCACAGGATCTTTCGATAAAGGATATCGTGAATGGAATACAGTTATATCGTTATTGGCTTGGAGGTTTTGAGGATCCGTCAGATAAGTTTTGTGTGTTTGAAGAAATCAAAGAGACTTTTCGAAAGATTGATGATGAAGCATTTAAAGCGGAGCAGTTTAAAAAGGGATGGATGATGGAATGTGTGCAGTTTTTTGCAAATTATTATGGAATTGCACCGGTGGAGATTCTATATGAATTATATCGTTTGAGGGTTAAACGCAGCAGTATAGAAGAAATGACAGATTTGTTAGAGGAAATGCCGATTGATCTTGTGGAATGCTGTATTTTTTCTATGGAACAGATGGGATTTGATCACTGGCCAAAAACAGATCCACTCTATTCTGCCATCGGATTGGTTGTATATTTTCCAATTATGGATGATAATGAGCTTTCCTATCTTCACGATCAGCAAATGGACAAACCATTTTATATCCCTTCAGCAGGACAGATAGAAGAAATTTCCAGGCTGGGGTATGAAGAGAGTTCTCTGGCTTATAGAAAACTGGAATCTTTCCTTATAAAGAAAATGAAGATGACCTGTGAAAAAGCCGCAGTATGGTGTGTCCGAGTATGGGCGGACAGTCATGATGGAAATGCTCCGGAGGCTATCATAAATGTGATGTCAGAATCAGATGTGAAATTTGAAAATGAAAGGCAAGTGGATGAAGTAGTTGATTTGGTTCTGAATGCATATAACAATACGCGAATGATAGAAAACAGAGGATATACTCCAAATGAACTAAGGAAAAGTTACTGGAAAAACAAATAGTCAACAGACATAAAACTTCTAGTAGTGCTTGAAGAAAGAAGGCAGAGCAGAAATAGGAAGGAAGCAAAAATGGGGAAACAAAACGAAAACAAAAATGGAAAATCCAGTGGAAACGCAATCGCTTTACTGCCGATTGGCGTATTTCTTGTGCTGTATCTTGGACTTGGTATTTTATTTGAGTATGTGATGAAAATTCCGATGGGATTTTACAATGTGCCGATCGTGGTTGCTTTTCTGGCGGCGATTCTGGTGGCCTGTCTGCAGAACCGGGCGGTCAGTTTTGATCAGAAACTGGAGATCATGGCTCGTGGCGTGGGTGACAAAAACATCATCACGATGCTGCTGATCTTTCTGGCTGCTGGTTCCTTTGTCGGAGTTGTGGGAAGAAGCAGTGCGGAGAGTGTAGCATATTGTATGCTGTCTCTGATCCCGGCGAGATATTCGGTGACGGTCTTGTTTGTGGTAGCCTGCTTTGTTTCAGTGGCGATGGGAACATCGGTTGGAACGATCACGCTGCTGGTGCCGATCGCATCGGCTGTTTCCGGCGCGTCCGGTTTTGACCTGGCATTCTGCGTGGCATCGGTTATGGGCGGAGCGATGTTCGGCGACAATCTTTCGTTTATTTCGGATACGACGATCGCGGCCTGCAACGGGCAGGGATGTGAGATGAAAGACAAATTCCGGGAGAATTTCTGGATTGCCTTTCCGGCAGCAGTCGTAACGCTGATTTTAATCCTGATTCTGTCGTTTCAGACAGAGGTTCAGGGCCAGGTCAGCCAGTCTTATCATCTGGTGCAGGTGATCCCGTATGTGCTGGTGCTGATTGGAGGCATTATCGGCATCAACGTCTTTGTAGTGCTTCTGATCGGGATTATTTCCGGAGCGTTTATCATGCTGATCGGCGGGCATATCGCACCAGTCGAGCTTCTCACAAACATGGGAAATGGTGTTTCCGGAATGTTTGAAACCTGCATGGTGGCGATCCTGGTAGCAGCAATGTGTGCCCTGATCCGTGAATACGGTGGTTTTGATGCCCTGCTTGCGTGGATCCACCGGATTTTCCGCGGCAAACGCGGCGGTCAGCTCGGTATGGGACTGCTGGTCGGCACGATGGACATTGCCACTGCAAACAATACGGTGGCGATCGTCATGGCAAATCCGATCGCAAAAGAAATGGTACAGGAGTACGGCATCACGCCTAGAAAAGCAGCTTCGATCCTGGATACGTTTTCCTGCATTTTCCAGGGAATTATCCCCTATGGTGCTCAGATGCTGGTGGCGATCTCAGCAGTCAATGAACTTGGCGGAGAACTTTCCGCATTTCAGATCATACCGAAACTTTTTTATCCGATGCTGCTGCTTGTCAGTTCAGTGATCGCGATTCTGCGGAATCAGAAGGAAAAGTAAAAATTTTCTTGTGATGTAAATTGTCTTATGATACGATGTTTGTAGTCAAATAGAAAGCATACCGGAGCTATAATTTTTAAAGCAGATATTCGTGTTTTGCTTGATGGATCCTCCGGCATGACAGGTCGCAGGTTGACAGAGGCATTTTGAAATTATGACTAAATAAAATCTTGCAAAAATATAATAAAAAAGGACAGCAGACATCATGAGAATAAATGAGACTTTAAAGAAGCCGATGTTGGAGGCGAAATATCTGAATGTAGACAATACGGACAGATACCGCCCGATCATCCGGCTTTTTTATTTGAATTATGAAAAGCTGAAATACTGGATCTATCAGGAAGAGGTTTATGAGGAATTAAAGGAAGATCCATATTTTCAGGATTATACGCCGGAGCAGTGCCAGCAGGATCTTGCGGCACTGACCGCCTGGGGGAATCTGATCACCACGCAGGATACCAGAAGAGTGACCACGATTGAAGAATTCAAAAATAAAAAATTTCGCTATCAATTATCGAAAGCAACGGTAGAGATTGAGCGAATGGTGATCCGGGTAGAAAATCTGTTTATCGAAAGTTCTTCCCTGGAGCCGACACTTCTGGAGCGGATCCGTATGAATCTGGAAAAAATTTCGCAAATGCAAACGGAAGAACCGGAAAAGATCTACAGTTGGTGGAATGATCTGGGCAGCGATTTCATCCGCCTGAATCAGAATTATCAGGATTATATGCGTGAGCTGAACAGTGTGAAAGCGGAGCAGATGATGAAAACGCAGGAATTTTTGATTTTTAAAGACCGTCTGATTGAATATCTGCGCAGTTTTGTAAGAAGTTTGCAGGTCAATGCGGCGGCAATCGAGCAGTATCTGAAAAATACAGAGGAAGATCAGATAGCTGTTATACTGGAAAAGGAAGCAGAATACGAAACCTCGATTCCGCAGATTGATATAGAACTGACAAAAGAAATGATTCTGGATAAGGTGATGGGACGCTGGCAGAGCCTGAAAGAATGGTTTACTTCTGCGGATGGTCAGCAGTCGGAAGTTGTGCGTGTTTTTGATACGACAAATGAGATCATAAGAAAGATCACGAGATATGCGGCAAGGATCAGCGAACTGAGCAACAGCGGTTCTAACAGACGGGAGGAATATTATAAGCTGGCGGTGATGTTCTCAAAATGTGAAGACATTTATGAGGCACACAGGCTTGCCGCGTCTGTTTTCGGTATGGAAAAACCACTGCATCTTAGGGGGCTTTCCGGGCGAAAGACGGAGAGTATCAACAGCGGTGTTTTTGAAGAAGATCCGCATGTGGTAACGGTGCTTCCGCGTATAAGAACCTACAAAGAGAAGGCAAAACGAAGCGGCATTGTAGACCGCAGCAAAGAAAAAGAGGCGATACGTCTGGAGATGATCCGCAGACTGGAGGAAGAGCAGAAACTGCTTCGCAGTTATATTAAGGATGGAAAAATCTCGTTTGCAGAACTGCCGGAGATCGAGCCGCATGTAAGAGACGTTTTTCTGCTGTGGCTTTCAAAGGCACTGGAGAATAAGCATTTTCGGGGAAAAACAGAGAGCGGTGAAATTTACTACATCGAAAATGCAGATACAAAAGAAATCTGCATGCTGCATGCAAAAGACGGAATTTTACAGATGCCGGCATATACGATCCGGTTTGAGGAAAAAGAATGAATGCGTTAGAAATATTACTGGGAAGAAGATGGATTTTAAAAAGCAGGGACAGGGAGCTTTATTATCGGATGAAGGAGGAAGCACCGAAGATTAAAAAGTTTCTGATGGAAAAGCTCGGTTATCATATCGTCGTGAATCCTTATCTGATCAAAGTAGAAAAAATGCCGGCAAAGCCGGAGAATTGGATGGGAATCCTGGAATTTACCGATAAAATCGAGTATGTATTTTTTTGTATGGTTCTGATGTTTCTCGAGGAAAAAGAGGCGATGGAGCAGTTTGTATTATCAGAACTGACAGAATATATACAAGGACAGTATCAGGAAGAGCAGATTGACTGGACGGTTTATCAATACCGCAGACATCTGATCAAAGTGCTGAAATATTGTGTGAATGTCGGCATTCTTGATGTGGATGACGGAAGTGAAGAGAGCTTTGCAAAAGACGGAAGCAATGAGGTACTCTACGAAAATACAGGGGCATCCCGCTATTTTATGCGGAATTTTACGCAGGATATCATGGGGTATACGAAGCCGGAGGATTTTGAAAAGGAAGAGTGGATCGATGTCAATGAAGACCGCGGGATCGTACGGAGACAGAGAGTTTACCGGCAGCTTCTGATGACGATGGGAATGTATAAAAATGAGCAGAATGAAGAAGATTTTGCCTATATTCGAAATCAGAGAAATATGGTTCAAGGTGAGCTGGAAGAATATCTGGACTGTGAACTGCATGTGCACCGCACCAGTGCCTTTCTGATACTTTCCGAGGACTGCCGCATGGGGCGGTGTTTCCCGGAAGAAAATACGCTGTCGGATGTGGTGCTTCTTGTGAACGGACTGATCTGTGAGAAGATAGAAGAAGGAAGAATCGTGCCGGCGGTGGATGAGAGCATCTGGATTCCACGTGAAATGTTTGCCGGGATCCTGGAGTCCTGCAAAGAACTTTATGGAAAAGGATTTATCAAGACTTATCGTGAAATGACAACAGGAGAATTTTGCGAGAATGTGAAAAATTATATGCTGGAACTGGGACTGATCCGGGAAGAAAAAGATATCTGGCTCAGTCCGGCAATCGGAAAAGTGATTGGAAAGTATCCAGAAGAATTTCTGGAAAATGGAGGCAGTGATGAACAGTAAATGGCAGATACACAGAGTAGGATTGATTGATTTCTGGTACTACGATGAAGAAGAATTTTATTTTCTGGACGGAAGAATGTTGCTTCGCGGAGCGAACGGTTCCGGAAAATCCGTAACCATGCAGAGTTTTATCCCGCTGCTTCTGGACGGAAATATGCGTCCGGAACGTCTGGATCCATTTGGCTCAAAGGCAAGAAAAATGGAAAATTATCTTCTGGAAGAAGGGGACGGACGGGACGAGCGGACCGGCTATCTCTATATGGAGCTCAAACGAAAAGAGAGTGAAGAATACGTAACACTGGGGATCGGCATGCGTGCCAGAAGAAACAAAAAAATGGATTCCTGGTATTTCTGTATCACAGATGGCAGACGGGTTGGTAAAGATATTTATCTTTACAAAGAAGAAAAAAGCAAGATCACCTGTACGATGCGTGAGCTGAGAAACCGCATCGGAGAAGGCGGAAAAGTGATGGAAACACAGAGTGAATATGCTCAGTGTGTCAACAAACTTCTGTTTGGATTTGAGACACAGGAAGAATATAAAGAACTGTTAAATCTTCTGATCCAGCTTCGAACACCAAAACTGTCAAAAGATTTCAAACCAACGGTGATCAATGAGATTTTAAGCAGTTCTCTTCAGACTTTGTCGGAGGATGATCTTCGCCCGATGTCAGAAGCCATCGAAAATATGGACGGCATGAAAACGAGTCTGGATACCTTAAAGGAGAGTATTTCTGCAATCAGGCAGATTGAGAAAGTATACGATCAGTATAATGAGATCGTCCTGTATGACAAAGCACTTCTGTATACAAAAGCCGAAAAAGACTGTCGGCAGGCGGAAGAAAAAATGCTTCAGATTGAAGAAAATCTTGCTGCAAATGATGCTGCACATCAGCAGGAAAAAGAACGTTATGAAAGTCTTGCGAGAGAAGAAAAAGTACTTCAGGAAGAGCGGGCATCTC
Source organism: uncultured bacterium (assembly GCA_905214675.1). Classification (GTDB taxonomy): domain Bacteria; phylum Bacillota; class Clostridia; order Lachnospirales; family Lachnospiraceae; genus Hominisplanchenecus. Next base: position 38,654 of record CAJMMS010000009.1, on the reverse strand, counting down.
TGGCAGATAATGATGCGGCAAAATTAAAAGAGCAGGAAATGAAAGTAAGCCGTGAGATCATTGAACTGAAAAAAGTCATTTCAGACAAACGGCAGCAGGAGCAGGCAAAAAATGAGAAACGGCTGGATACGGAAGAAGTTCTGAAAAAGCAGGAAGAAAAGAAAGAGGAAAAATGGTCTGAGATCGAAGAATATCTGGAGGAAATGGAAGCCGATATGGAGGGGGTTCCGTTTGATGATTTTGCTTTTCTGAAGGAAGAACTGCTGGAAAAAAGGGAAGAAGAATATTCTTTTGATGCACACCGCAAACTGCTCAAAGATTATACGGAGAAAGTAGAACGCGGAAAGAGTCTGCTTCAGGAAGAAAAGGCAGTTCAAGAGCGTTACAGCAGTTTCCTTCAGGATCTGGATGAATATCAGAATGAAAGAAACAAGGCAGAGCGTGAACTTTTGCAGTACGAAAATCAGCTGCACGAGATCCGGCAGGAACTGATCGAGCAGATCTGTAAATGGAATCAGCAAAATGAAGAACTGCATCCGGATGCGGAAGCATTGCAGGAGATGGCAAGAAGAATCGAAAGTTATCATTCTGACAGCGATTACTGGGCAATCCGAAATCTGAGCAAAAGAGCGTATGATGAGCGAAGGGAAGCTTTATCAGCAGAAAAAACACAGAGAAACTGGAAACTTGGAGAACTGCAAAAAGAATACGATGCGATCAGCAAAGAGTTAAAACAGTGGCAGGATCAGAAAGAACCGGAGCCGGAAAGAGATGCGGCAGTCATAAAAAACAGAAAACGTCTTGATGAAATGCAGATTCCATACGTGCCGTTTTATAAAATGGTTGATTTTGACCGGAAACTTGACCAGGAAAAGTCCGCCAGACTGGAAGAAGCACTTCTGAACATGGGAATCCTGGATGCACTGATCATTGCACCGCAATATCGGGATCAGGTACTTCAGACAGAAGAAGGATGCTGTGACCGCTATTTATTTACCGATGCAGAATATGCTAAAAACAATCTTATGGAATGGCTGGATATCGACAATCCGGATAATGATATGTTCTTATACCAGAATGTATCGAGTGTTTTGTCAGCGATCAGTGCAGGGAAATCCGATCAGGCAGCAACCTGGATTGATGAGAATGGAAATTACAGGATTGGAGTCCTGGAAGGCACGGTAACAAACCAGTACACACCTTGCTTTATCGGTCTGGCAGCAAGAGAACAGTATCGTCTGGATAAAATTACAGAGTTACAGCAGCTTGCAGAAGAAAAGCGAAAAGAGATTGAAACAGAAAAAGAGAAGATTGCAGAAATCCAGGGCAGACTGAAAAAACTGGAAGAAGAGTGGAATGCATTTCCAAAAGACCATGATCTGAAAATTGCGGCAAAAGATTATGAAAATCAGGAAGAGAAACTGAAAACTCTGAATGAAAAAATACAGCAGCAGAAACAGCGTGTTGAGGCAGAGAGAAAGAAACTGGATGAAGTACGCCTGAGAGTACAGGAGGCCTGCCAGAAATGCTATCTGAAAGCAAGACTGGATTTATTTGAGGAAGTGCAGGGAGCCCTGAAAGAATATACGGAATGTCTGAGTAATCTGCAGATCTGCCACAAAGACTATATCAATACGCTGCAATATAAAAAGAGTCAGGAGCTTTATCTGGAAGAGATCGAGCAGGATCTGGATGACATCCGCTATGAACTTGGCAGGAGTATCACGCAACAGAAACAAAAAGAGGCAGAACTTACTGCTGTTGGCGAGCAGCTAAAGCTCACAGACTACGAGAAGATCAAAGAAAGGCTTGATTACTGTATTGAGCGTTTAAGTATTCTGCCGCAGGAAAAAGAAGCTTCCGCAAGGAAGAGGGGCGAGCTGGAGAGTGAGTACAAAACACTGGAAGAAAAGAGAGCAGAAAATCAGAAGGCAGCCGAAAAACTTCAGAATAAAAAAGAATGGCTTGCAAAGGCCTTCGAGCAGGAATATATTCTGGGTTATGTGATGGATCTTTCCACATTGGAGAAAGTGACCGAAAAAGAAGCGGCAAAAGTATGCAGTCAGTTTGCAGGAAAATTCGGCAGTGACAAACAAAGTGATCTCCTTGGAAAACTTCAGGCAGAATACCATAAAAACAGAGGTTATCTGCTGGAATATCAAATGACATTAAAGACACTGTTTCAGGAACTGGATGATCAGACTTCATTCCTGGAAATGGGCATGAAACGTATCGATATTTCTGCAAAATACCATGGAACGGCTGTGAAGTTCAAAGAGTTGATTTCCATACTGGAGGAAAACGAAAGAATCCAGAGCCAGCTCATCCGCGATAAAGATAAAGAACTTTTTGAGGATATTCTGGCAAATACAGTCGGCAAAAAGATCCGTGCAAGAATCCAGGCAAGCAAACGCTGGGTGGAAAAGATGAATGACCTGATGGAATCCATGAAAACATCAAGCGGACTGAAACTGAGCCTTCGCTGGAAAAATAAACGGGCAGATAAGGAAGAACAACTGGATACAAAAGCACTGGTCGATCTGCTTCAGAAAGATGCCGAGATCATGCGGCCGGAAGAGATCGAACAGTTATCCGGACATTTCCGTTCCAAGATCGCAGAGGCAAGAAAAGAAGCAGATGAGACGGCAAATATGCAGTCTTTCCATGCGATCATGCGGGAAGTGCTGGATTACCGCAAATGGTTTGAATTTCAACTGGAATGTCAGAAAACCGGAGAGAAAAAGAGAGAACTGACAGATAGGGTATTTTTCACCTTCAGCGGCGGTGAGAAAGCGATGGCGATGTATGTTCCGCTTTTCTCAGCCGTTGTTGCAAAATATGCAGGAGCAAGATCCGATGCTCCAAGACTGATCTCTCTTGATGAGGCATTTGCCGGGGTGGATGAGATGAACATCCGTGATATGTTCCGTCTGATGGTAGAATTTGATTTTAACTTTATGATCAATTCTCAGATTCTGTGGGGTGATTACGAGACGGTTCCGGCACTTGCTATTTATCAGCTTGTGCGACCGGAAAACGTAAAATTTGTGACCGTCATCCGCTATACCTGGAATGGAAATGTAAAGCAGATGATAACAAAAAAAGACGTAAACGAGATTGGGGAAAACCAGGGATAAAGAAAGCTGCAAAAGAAAGGAACGTATATGGAGAGCAGAAAAAGAGAGTGCAAAACATATTTTCAGGAACGCACTGTATATCAAAAGCTGTTTGTAAAAGTACAGGAAAAATATGCCGGGATCGGGCATTTCGGCGGAACCTTTCTTCTGAATGATCTCACCAGGGAAGAAAAAGAGCAGCTTGGCGGTTTCTTTCAGAAAGACTTTTCCGGTCAGAAAAGTGTGCGGATCACAGCAAAACAAATGGAAAAAGCACTGCAAAACAGTCGTTTCTGTGACTTTACCTGGAAAGAAATCTTAGAACTGTGTCTGGAAAAACCACTGCTTATAAAGAAAGAAGAAAAACAAAAAGAAGAACAGCAAAGAGAAGCCTGGTTTCAAAATATTCAGCTTCGATTGAAAAATCCGGATTTCCAAAGCTGGATCTTTGAAGTGCTGCAAAACAAAAAAGAAAGTTATCTTTTTCTTTTGCAGCAGTATAAAGAAAACAAAAAAGAACTGGAAGAGTTTCTGCAAAAAACAGATCAGGCAGCAGAAAGGCTGGCAGCATCCGAAAAAAGAGAACTGCTTGCTGTTTTTGCAGCACAGGTCACAGGCAATCCACATTATTTCGATGAAGGAGAACCGGCAGAAAAGTGCCTCTCTTCCTACCTGAAATGGAAGCTGAAAAAAGAACGACGCACCGGACTTTCCAATGCCGAATATAAAAACAGAATCTATTTTGAAGCCGGGATTTTGAAAGATGAACTTTCCAACGATGTTTTAACGTATGGGCTTCATGCATGGAAGGAAAACGGAGAAATCCACTCCGGAATCGAAGGATTCTTCAAATGCAAAGAGCCATTGAAACTGACCTTAAAAACACTGGGCGGACTTGGTAAAATCACAGGAGAAGCGGAAATTTATATGGTCGAAAATCCGGCTGTTTTCTCAAGACTTGTGGAAAAGTATCCGGATCGAACCATTCTGTGTGGAAACGGACAGCCGAAGTTTTCAGTGTTTGTATTGCTTGACAAACTGGTGCCGAGCAGCACCATTTACTATGCAGGTGATTTTGACCCGGAGGGACTTCAGATCGCACAAAACCTCAAAAAACGCTATACAGAACATTTCATTCTGTGGAAATATGAAGCAGAGTACTATCAAAAATATAAGTCTGAAGTGCAGTTGGATGACAGGCGAATCCGAAAACTGGATAAGATCGATCTGCCGGAATTACAGGAAATCAAAGAAGCGATGCGAAGAGAAAAGTATGCCGCATATCAGGAGGCGATGATAGAGGAGTATGAATAAAAGAATTTCAATGATGAAATATGAAGGGATGTAAGACAATGGAGGCAAATACACTAATTAGAAAAATACACATGAACTGTCCGGTATGTGACAAAACTCATGAAGTTGAAGAAAGAAAAAGAATAGCCACTGTTATGATAAAAGGGGAAGAAGTTGCCTACGAAGAGAGATTTTATTTTTGTTCAAACGCGGATGGGGATGAAAATGAGTTTGAAATTGGTGCAATGACGAATGAGAATCTGCTTAATGCAAGAAATGCATATCGAATTAAGAGGGGATTAGTTACCTCTTTAAAGTAAAGTTAATGAAAATATTTCTGAATGTTCAAGAAGAGATGAGCTATAATATTGCTGGCACTTGCAGAGTATGTGGGTGCTTTTTTGATAAAGCAAATTATATGAGAAAAAGAAACCATTTTCTTTAAAAAAACTATTGTCAAATACCTCAAAAAGTTGTAAAGTGGTTGCTGGAACAAAATAACATCAAAAACGGTCAGATATTGTGAAAAATATGACGGATTTTGAATGACTATGAAGTTTGAGATAAGCAGCAGACAAGGCGTGAGGAGGTGAAGACATGAGGCTGTCCGTTGGCAGAAAGGTGATACCGGTTTTTTTAGTTGCAGCAGTTCTGGTTTTTTCGACGATCGGGCTGGCACATATCAAAACAGAGCTGATCCAGCAGCAGAAGGTATCGGTCCAGACAGCCGCATGTCTTATGAAGATGTCTCTTGTAAAAGCACAGGAGTCTGCGGAAATAGATGAAGTACATACGAGGCGGATTAGTCGTCTTATTTTTCTGGAGCGGAGCCGGGAGTTTCGGGATGGCAATATGCGTCTGCATATGCTGTTTTTCCTGTCGGCGATCTGGTGCGGATGTTTCTGCTTTTTCGAACGAAATGCAAGAAGCATACATGAGCACTGTTCCAGGAAGCGTAATCTTGTGATTTCCTATATTCACAGTCAGGATGGCGAAAAGCACAGAAGGCTGGCTTTTGGCATCTGATACAAACAAAAGATGATATCTGCAGAGGGTTTCCGGATGCGGATATCGATTATGTGAAAAAGGAGAACATAAAATGTTAGCACAGGTATTAGCAATCATCATTTTCCTTGCCATGTTCCTTCTGATCATTCTGGAGATATGGGAAAGACAGTGGATCACGCTGGCTTGCGGTCTTCTGACTTTGCTTCTGGTTTTCGGACTTGGCATGCACAGCATGGGGACGATCACACGTACCCTGAATTTACAGAGTTTCTTTACAACAGGTTTCTGGTATGCGGCAGGTGAGTCCAGCGAGGCTTCTTCCGGTATCAACTGGCAGACGATCATTTTTATCGCCGGCATGATGATCATGGTAGAAGGTATGGCGAAAGTCGGTTTCTTCCGCTGGCTCTGCATGGAAATCGCAAAAATGGTAAAATATCAGGTTATTCCGATTTTTATGACTTTTATGCTGCTGTCTTTTGTATTGGCTATGTTCATTGACAGTATCACTGTTATCCTGTTTCTGGCAGCCGTTACGATTGAACTGTCCCAGCTTCTGGAGTTTGACCCGGTTCCGATGATCTTATCGGAGATCTTCTGTGCGAACCTCGGAGGATCTGCAACGATGTGTGGAGATCCGCCAAACATTATCATTGGTACATCCCTGGGATACTCTTTTACGGATTTCATTACAAACACCGGTCTGATGGCAGTAGTATCCCTAGTATTTGTCGTTATCTATTTTTATTTTGCATTCCGCAAAGAGTTAAAGAAAAATGGGGCAAATAAAAAAGATCATTCTTCCTATCCAGACCCGAAGGAAGCAATCGTAGATAAACGCGGATTTATTGCAAGCTGTATCATTTTCCTGTGTGCCGTTGTGCTGCTGGTAACACATGCACAGACCGGTCTGACCGTATCAACGATCGGAGTTGCCATCGCGATCGTAACACTGATCGTGGCAGGAAAAGATGCACTGGAACTTCTGAAAAAAGTAGACTATAAGACGTTGCTGTTCTTTGTCGGACTGTTTGTCGTCGTAAGCGGTCTGGAAGAGACAGGTGTTCTGGAAATCCTGGCAGGCTTTATCGGATCTGTCAGCGGCGGAAATATTGCAGTCATGATCGCGATCATTATCATCGTATCCGCAGTGGCAAGTGCCTTTATCGATAACATTCCGTTTGCAGCGACTATGATCCCGGTTATCACGGATCTGGCAGCAGATGTATCCGGTGTCAACCTGACTGTTCTTGCATGGGCACTGGCGATCGGTACCGATATCGGAGGAAGTGCCACACCGATCGGAGCGTCCGCAAACGTTGTCGGTATTGCGACCGCGGCACGCGAAGGTCACATCATTAAATGGGGAAAGTATTGCAAATATATGGCTCCTGCTACTATAATAGTCATAGCAATCTCTCTGGCGATGATCTACGTCAGATACTTATGATACCAGGGTGAGCGTACGAAGTACGGAACAATTCGTTTGGTATCATTTAGATTTTGTATTATAGCTATAAAAGGGGGCTGACCAAAATGGGAAAACAATTGATTCTTTCGGTAGGACGTGAGTTTGGAAGCGGCGGACATGAAGTTGCACAGAAACTTGCGGATGATTATGGCATTGCACTGTATGACCATGATCTCTTAAAAGAGATCGCAGCAAAGAAAAATTTAAAGAGCGAAGATCTGGAAGCATACGATGAGCTGAAATGGAACCGTTTTCTGTACCGTACTGTTCGCGGACTGAACAGTTCACCGGAGCAGAACGTTGCAAATCTGCAGTTTGATTTCCTGAAAGAAAAAGCAAAATCAGGAGAGTCTTTTGTGGTAGTCGGACGTTGTTCCGAGACAATCCTTCGTGAGTACGAAAGCATGGTATCCATTTTTATCCGTGGTGACAAGCCACAGAAGGCAGAGCGTATCATGAAATATTATAATATGAACGAAAAAGATGCTCTGGGCTTCATGAAAGAAAAAGATAAAAGAAGAAAACAGTATCACAACCGTTACTGCCCGATCGCCTGGGGAGATTCCAGAAACTATGATCTGGTGGTAAACAGCAGCCGTGTCGGTGTGGACGGATGCGTGGAACAGGTAAAACATTACATCGACTTAGTAAGAAAATATCACAAATAATGGATTGAGCCTTGCAACTTCTCTGCAATCTATGATATGATTTACTCTAGTAGTGTGAAAATTAATGAAACAACAGGAGGGAAATTATGTTATCATTTTTCAAGAAAAAAGCTGCAAAATCAGAAGAAGCTGCAAATGGCAAAACTATGAAAGCATACCTGACCGGAAAAGTAATTCCGATCGAGGAAGTAAACGATGGTGTTTTCTCAGCAAAGATCATGGGTGACGGTATTGCAATCATCCCGGAAAACGAAGTTCTGACTGCTCCGGCTGACGGTGAGATTACCGTTGTCATGGATGGCTCTTTCCATGCAGTAGGTATGAGACTGGACAATGGCGTAGAGATCCTGCTTCACATCGGTATTGATACAGTAGGAATGAATGGTGAAGGATTCAAACCATATGTAAAGATTGGTGATAAAGTCCAGACAGGTGATAATCTGATCGGTTTCAGCAAATCTGCAATCGCAGCACATGGTCTGCGTGATGTAACGATGCTGATCGTTACCAATGGCGATGAGTGCCCGGCAGTGAAACTGCTGACAGGCATGGATGCTGTTGCAGGAGAGACTGTAGTAGCGACAATGTAATAAGACACCATTACAAAATATAATATTTCTTATAAAAACTCCTGGCAGAGTAAAGATACTTTGCCGGGAATTTTTTTGCGTTTTATAATAAAGTTCTTTTACTGCTAAAAAACAAACTTTCTGGAGTTATGACTATTTTATTATCAGTGCTACCTCTGCACTGAAAGCAGAAAACCAGGGCACATTTTCTTCACAAAATCACCCCAAACTCATCACATATTTACAACATTTCAAACACAAATCGCAACTATACTGTTAGACATAAAGAACAAGAACAACAAACACCAAGGCTCCCAAAGAGGAAAACCGGATGACAAAATATAGGAGGTAGTCATTATGTCAGATATGTATAATTACAATAACAACAGCGAAAGAAATGAAAAATATGGTGCAGAAGATTTTTATGATTATGGAAATCCAAATGAAAATGGACACAATAAAAACAACAGAAAACCAAATGCCAAGATGGTGAAATTTGCAAAGAAAGTCGGAGCGATCGCACTGAGCGCAGTACTTTTTGGCGGTGTGGCAGCGGGAACTTTCCAGGGTATCAATTCTCTCAGCGGCGCAACTACACAGACAGCACAGTCAACGACAAACACACAGAGCAGTCTTATAAAAACAACTTCCAGCGCAACCTCAAAAGGTACGATGGATGTTACGGATATTGTGAAATCTGCAATGCCTTCCATCGTTTCCATTACAAGCAAATCGGTTCAGGAAGTGGAGAATTACTTCGGAATGTTTGGCGGACGTAACTCCATCCAGCAGCAGGAGGTAGAAAGTGCAGGATCTGGTATCATCATTGGAAAAAATGACAGTGAACTGCTGATTGTCACCAACAATCATGTTATTGATGGCGCAGAAACGGTTTCCGTATCTTTTGTAGATAATGAAACTTATGAAGCAACGATCAAAGGAACTGATTCTTCCAAAGACCTGGCAGTAGTAGCCGTTCCATTATCCAGCATTTCCAGTGATACCATGTCACAGATTTCCATTGCAACGATCGGAGATTCTTCCAAACTGGAAGTAGGAGAGCAGGTCGTAGCCATTGGTAACGCACTTGGTTATGGCCAGTCTGTTACAACAGGAATTGTCAGCGCGACAAACCGTACCCTGGATTCAGATGAAAGCAGCGAGGCAAGTTATGACGGTATCAGCCTGATCCAGACAGATGCAGCCATCAACCCAGGCAACAGTGGCGGTGCTCTGCTGAACATGAATGGTGAGGTAGTTGGTATCAACTCCGCAAAACTGGCTTCCACTGAAGTAGAAGGTATGGGTTATGCAATTTCCATGAATGATGCATACGATACGATCGAAGAACTGATGAACGAGACGACAAGAACCAAAGTTTCTGATGATGAAAAAGCAAGCCTTGGCATTTCCGGAACAGGTGTCAGCGATGAAGCGGCACAGACCTATGGAATCCCGGCAGGTGTCTTTGTATCTCAGGTAACTGAAGGCGGTGCAGCAGACCAGGCAGGCATTACAGCAAACTCCATTATTACAGCATTTGATGGAAAAACTGTTACCGATATCAGTGAACTGAAAAACCGTCTGGAGTATTATAAAGCAGGAGAACAGGTAGAAGTAACACTTCAGGTACCGGAAGGAAATGGCTATACAGAAAAAAACGTTACGGTTACGTTAGGAAAAGCAGACAGCAGCACAAGTAACAACAGCCAGCAGTCCGGAGATGACAATAATAATGGTCAGGATCAGAACCAGGATAATAATGGTGGCTTTAATGATGATAATTCCGGCGATTATTTCCGCTTTTCAAGCAGAGAGAAAAATCCGGCATAACCAGATCGGATGCAGATTGAATTTCAACTAATAAAGAGACCAGCCCTTTACAGTACAGCTTTTAAAATGCTATACTGTAAAGGGTTTTGTGTTTTACAGGAAATGTTCGGTTAAGGCAAAGAAAGATACAGAGGAGTATTTATATATGAAGAAAAAATTTATGGTGGTCCTGATGACAGCAGCAATTTCTATGACGGGCTGTAGTCTTTTGGGACAGGATACGTATTATATAGATCAGGGAATGGAAAAGATAGAAAGTGGTGATTACGAGGGTGCACTTGGTGATTTTGCATCCGCAGAAAAAGAAGGAAAGCATCTGATCGAAAGTTACCGGGGAAGTGGAATGGCCTACATGGCACTTGGCGAATATGACAAAGCGGTAGAATCCTTTGACCGGGCAGTTGACCTGACAAGTGAAAAACAAAAAGAAGTGCGGAAAGATATTTTGCTGTATAAGGCAACAGCCCTGTATCAGTCCGGTGATTATGAGGGTTCTGCGAAAGTCTGTGATACGATACAAACATTTGGTGATACCGTAGATGCTTACTATCTTCAGGGACTTTGTTATATGGAGCTGGATGAAAAGGACAAAGCGAGTGTGGATTTTACGACAGCAGTCAAACTGTCTCCGCAGGATTATGATCTTCTTTTGAATATTTATGAATGTTACAGCGATAAAAATCTTTCGGCAGAAGGAGACACTTATCTTCAGCAGGCACTGGCGATCAACAGTGATGATTCCGAAGATATTTATCAGAAAGCAAGAATTTATTATTTTCTTGGTGAGTATGATGAAGCGAAAGCAGAACTGAATAAAATGAGTGACACACAGGATGAGCGTTCCATGCTGCTGCTTAGCCGTGTTTATATGAAACAGGATGATACGACTCATGCAAGGCAGCTTTATCAGCAGTATATGGACAAATATGGAGAGACACCAGAAGCATACAATGGCATGGTTCTGTGTGATATTGCAGATGCAGATTATGACAGTGCACTTTCAAATATTGAAAAAGGTCTGGAATTAAAAGAAGAAAAAGGAAAACAGGATCTTTATTATAATGAGATCGTTGTTTATGAGAAAAAACTGGATTTTGCGACAGCAAAAGAAAAAGCGGCAGAATATGTAAAAAATTATCCATCAGATGAAGCTGGATTAAGAGAAAATAATTTCCTGAAAACCAGGTAAGATTATGCGAAGGGAGGCAGATTTATGCAGCCATATGATATGAAAGAAATGGAAGAACGCGTTATTTTAGTCGGTGTTCAGGAAAGCTTTGCAGAAGATGTGGCAGAGTCCCTGGATGAACTTGCAGAACTTTGTGAAACAGCAGGGGCGCAGGTTGTCGGAAGAGTGATCCAGAATCGCGAGAAGATCCATCCGGGCACATATGTAGGAAAAGGAAAAATGGATGAGATCGCACTTTTGATGGAAGAACTGGATGCAACGGGGATTGTCTGTGATGATGAACTTTCACCGGCACAGCTCAATAATCTGGAGAAAGAGCTGGATTGTAAGGTAATGGATCGAACTTTGATCATTCTGGATATTTTTGCAGCCAGAGCCAATACCAGTGAGGGAAACATCCAGGTTGAACTGGCACAGTTACGTTACCGTGCGGCAAGACTGGTCGGACTGCGTAATTCACTTTCCAGGCTCGGCGGCGGTATTGGTACCAGAGGACCGGGTGAGAAGAAGCTGGAAATGGACAGGCGGTTGATCCATGCACGTATTTCACAGTTGAAAGCAGAACTGGCACAGGTTCAGAAACACCGGGAACTGATCCGCAGCAAACGGAAGAAAGATCAGCTTACCGTAGCAGCGATCGTTGGTTATACGAATGCCGGCAAATCGACGCTGCTCAACACCTTGACGGATGCGGGCGTTCTGGAAGAAGATAAGCTTTTTGCAACTCTGGATCCGACAACACGCCTTCTGGAACTGCCGGGTGGTCAGAATATTCTTCTGACAGATACCGTAGGTTTTATCCGCAAACTGCCACATCATCTGATCGAGGCATTTAAGAGCACGCTCGAAGAAGCAAAGTATGCGGATATCATTATTCATGTAGTCGATGCTTCCAATCCACAGAAGGAAAAACAGATGCATGTTGTTTATGAGACATTAAAGGATCTGGGAGTGAAAGATAAGCCGGTTCTGACGCTTTTTAACAAGCAGGACCGCATCGAAAAACCGGAAATTTTAAAAGATATGAAGGCCGATAAAACTTTAAAAATTTCGGCAAAAACAGGGCAGGGACTTGAGGAACTGAAGGACGAACTGGAGAAGATCCTGCGCTCCAGAAGTATCCTTCTGGAGCGTATTTTCCCATATGAAAAGGCGGGGCTGATCCAGATCGTAAGGGCAAAAGGACAGCTTCTGGAAGAGGAGTACCGGGGGGATGGAATCTATGTAAAAGCCTTTGTTCCGGCGGAAATTTATGGCAAAGTTGCATATTAAAATGTAAGAAATCACACAAATGAAATACTATATCTTGTATGTATTTTTAAAATACAATCCAAGATATAGTATTTTTTTACATTGACGAGCAGGGAAGAATCTGCTAGAATAAATTCCTGACAGCATCTGTCAGGGCAGATGTAAGAGACGATAATAATGCGGAAGGAGCAGATAATATATATGTTTAAGGTGGTAAAAAGAGATGGCGAAGTTGCAGACTTTGATCTTCAGAAAATAGGCTGTGCGATCGAAAAAGCATTCGATGCGACGCAAATGCAGTACAATAAAGATATTGTGGATCTGCTGAAGCTGCGCGTGACTGCGGATTTCCAGAAAAAGATTAAAAACGATAAGATTGATGTGGAAAGTATTCAGGACAGCGTAGAGAACGTGCTGGTACAGACAGGCTATGCAGATGTGGCAAAGGCTTACATCCTGTACCGCAAACAGAGAGAAAAAATCCGCAATATGCGTTCTACAATCCTGGATTATAAAGAAATCGTAGACAGCTATGTGAAAGTAGAGGACTGGCGTGTAAAGGAAAATTCTACGGTTACTTATTCTGTTGGAGGACTGATCCTGAGTAATTCCGGGGCAGTTACGGCAAATTACTGGCTGTCGGAAATTTATGATGCAGAAGTAGCACAGGCACACAGAAATGCAGATATCCATATCCATGATCTTTCCATGCTGACCGGATATTGTGCAGGCTGGTCTTTAAAACAGCTTATTACCGAAGGACTTGGCGGAATCGAAGGCAAGATCACATCCGCACCGGCAAAACATTTGTCTGTTTTGTGTAACCAGATGGTCAATTTCCTTGGAATCATGCAGAATGAATGGGCAGGAGCACAGGCGTTTTCCTCTTTCGATACGTATCTTGCACCATTTGTAAAGGTGGATAACCTGAATTATCCGGAAGTCAAAAAATGTATTGAATCTTTTGTATATGGAGTAAATACACCAAGCCGCTGGGGTACCCAGGCACCATTTTCAAATATCACGCTGGACTGGACGGTACCGGCTGATCTGGCAGAACTGCCGGCGATCGTAGGTGGTAAACCGCAGGATTTCTGCTATAGGGACTGTAAAAAAGAGATGGATATGATCAACCGTGCATTTATTGAGACGATGATCGAGGGTGATGCCAACGGACGAGGATTCCAGTATCCGATTCCAACGTATTCCATCACAAAAGATTTTGACTGGTCTGATACCGAGAATAACCGTCTTTTATTTGAAATGACATCCAAATACGGTACACCGTATTTTTCAAATTATATCAACAGTGATATGGAACCAAGTGATGTGCGCAGCATGTGCTGCCGTCTGCGACTTGATCTGCGTGAGCTGCGCAAAAAGAGCGGCGGATTCTTCGGTTCCGGTGAGAGCACCGGAAGTGTTGGTGTGGTAACGATCAACCTTCCAAGGATTGCTTACCTTTCTGAGACGAAGGAAGAGTTTTATCGCAGACTGGATCATATGATGGATATTTCGGCACGTTCTCTGAAAGTAAAACGCGATGTGATATCCAGATTGCTTGAAGAAGGATTGTATCCTTATACGAAACGTTATCTTGGAACATTCAACAATCATTTTTCTACGATCGGCATGATCGGTATGAACGAAGTCGGACTCAATGCAAAATGGCTCCGCAAGGATCTGACATATGTCGAGACACAGGATTTTGCAAAAGAAGTGCTGAATCATATGCGTGACCGTCTGGTTATGTATCAGGAAGAATATGGAGATCTGTATAATCTGGAAGCAACACCGGCAGAATCGACCACCTACCGTCTGGCAAAGCATGACAAAGAGCAGTATCCGGACATTATTACGGCAGGAGAACCGGGAGATACACCATATTATACGAACAGTTCTCATCTTCCGGTCGGCTATACAGCGGATATTTTTGATGCACTGGATATCCAGGACGGACTTCAGACGCTTTATACATCTGGAACCGTATTCCATGCATTTCTGGGTGAGAAGCTGCCAAGCTGGAAATCAGCAGCAGCACTTGTGCGTAAGATCGCGGAAAATTACAGTCTGCCGTATTATACACTTTCTCCGACATACTCTGTATGCAAAGAACACGGTTACCTTGCAGGGGAACATTTTACCTGTCCGATCTGCGGCAAAAAGTCTGAGGTATACAGCCGGATCACTGGTTATTATCGTCCGGTTCAGAACTGGAATGATGGCAAAACACAGGAATATAAGAACCGCAAACTTTATGATGTAGAACATTCCTGTATGAAAAAGGTCAAGACAAGTCTGGTAACGGTACGCAAAGAAGATGTGGAGATCAAACCGGTTGAGAGTGTAAAATATCTGTTTACAACAAAAACCTGTCCGAACTGCAAGATTGCAAAGGAGATGCTCAAAGGAGAAGAGTATCAGATCATTGATGCGGAAGAAAATCAGGATCTGGTCAGAAAATATGGGATCATGCAGGCACCGACGCTGGTGGTAACAGATGGCACAAAGGCCAGAAAATATGTCAATGCGTCCAATATTAAAAAGTATGTAACAGGCATAAAACAGAACGTATAATTGTACAGAACGATAAAATCTGTGAAAAATACCGCCTTTTATCAAACGATAAAAAGCGGTATTTTTGCACCAAAAAAGCTGCCAGCGGCAGCTTTTCAGGTGGAGAATCTCAGTTCATCCGATCAATTAGCATTTAACAACGTTAGCAGCCTGCATTCCGCGAGCACCTTCTGTTAAATCATAAGTTACTGCCTGACCTTCGTCAAGAGACTTGAAGC
This sequence comes from uncultured bacterium, assembly GCA_905214675.1. Lineage (GTDB taxonomy): Bacteria > Bacillota > Clostridia > Lachnospirales > Lachnospiraceae > Hominisplanchenecus. The sequence goes on along the minus strand of CAJMMS010000009.1, from coordinate 23,461 downwards.
CTTCGCCCTGGATAGCAGAGAAATGTACGAAAACATCATTTCCGTCTTCGCCTGTGATAAATCCATAACCTTTTTCAGCGTTGAACCATTTTACTGTACCTTTGTTCATGATGGTACCTCCATTTATAAAATTTAATTGTGGATTTTTTGAGTTAAAAAAATCCACCAGTTATTACAGATTATATAGGGGTGAGTATAATCTCTAATAACTAGTGAATTACTTTCATCCAATAAATCCCTCAACGGTTATTATAGATTTAACTTCTGTAAATGTCAAGAGAATTGTGAGTTGTTTTGCCCCTGCATATCGGTTATACTGTTACTGTTCCGTTGTGATACGGTGTCAGAACAAGTTAAAAAACAGGGCAGAAAGGAATAAGTTTATGTCAGAAATGTTAAAAGCAATCTTGTTTGGAATTGTAGAAGGAATTACAGAGTGGCTTCCAGTCAGCAGTACCGGACATATGATCCTTCTGGATGAACTGATCAGACTGAATGTTTCCAGAGAGTTTCTGGAAGTATTTCTGGTTGTGATCCAGTTGGGAGCGATTTTGGCGGTTGTAATGCTTTACTGGGAGCGATTGTTTCCGTTTTCCTCGAACAGGAAAGAACATTTTATAAAAAAAGATGTATTTTCTATGTGGTTTAAGGTCATAGCTGCCTGTATTCCGGCAGCTATTATCGGAATTTTGTTTGATGATAAGATCAATGAACTGTTTTATAACTATCAGACGGTAGCGGCAGCACTGATTATTTTTGGTATTCTGTTTCTTGTGATTGAAAACCGCAATCAGGATAAACAGCCGAGAGTGACAGAGATTGCCCAGATTACTTATAGAGATGCAATGCTGATCGGTGTTTTTCAACTGATCGCTGCTGTTTTTCCTGGTACATCCAGATCCGGAGCAACCATTCTTGGCGGGATACTGATCGGACTTTCCAGAACGACGGCAGCCGAGTTTACATTTTTTCTTGCAGTTCCGGTTATGGCAGGAGCGAGTCTTTTGAAGCTCCTGAAGTTTGGGCTGGCGTTTTCTGGGAAGGAAGCAATGATCCTGCTGGTTGGCATGGCAGTATCGTTTGTTGTGTCCGTTCTGGTCATTAAGTTTTTGATGAATTATATAAGAAAACATAACTTTAAAATATTTGGCTGGTATCGCATTGTGCTGGGTATTCTTGTCATTCTCTTTTTTACATTGCGATGACAGGAAGTTGGCGGAGCATGTTTTGACAGCCATGGAAGATTTGATGAGGGGAGAGATACGCTTATGAAGATTGTACTTCCAGATGATGTGAAGAAGATTATAGAAACACTGGAACAGAATGGATATGAAGGCTATGCGGTGGGAGGCTGTGTGCGTGACTCTATTCTTGGACGCATGCCAAATGACTGGGATATCACGACATCTGCATCGCCGCAGCAGGTAAAAAATCTGTTCCTTCGAACCGTAGATACCGGTATCCAGCATGGAACGGTAACGGTTCTGATGGGAAAAGAAGGCTACGAAGTGACTACGTACCGGGTAGATGGCGAATACGAGGATGGGCGGCATCCAAAAGAAGTGACATTTACGGCAAGCCTGGAAGAGGATCTGCGCCGTCGTGATTTTACGATCAATGCAATGGCATACAACGATCGGGAAGGATTAGTAGATATTTTTGGCGGCAGGGCAGATATTGAAAATAAAGTGATACGCTGTGTAGGAGAATCTGCAGAGCGTTTTGGGGAAGATGCACTTCGTATTATGCGTGCGGTACGCTTTTCTGCACAGCTTGGATTTACAGTGGATCAGGATACGGCAGCGGCAGCGAAAGAACTGGCAGGAACACTTGCAAAGATCAGTGCTGAACGTATCCAGGCAGAACTTGTAAAGCTGCTGGTTTCTCCTCATCCGGATTATCTGAGATATGCATGGGAATATGGCATTACATCAGTGATCCTGCCGGAATTTGACCGCACTATGGAAACACCGCAGAATAATCCACATCATTGTTACAATGTCGGGGAACATACGCTGGAGGCATTAAAGCAGATCCAGGCAGAAAAGACGCTGCGCCTTTCTGCTTTGTTTCATGATTTTGGGAAACCGCAGACACACACAACGGATGCGGATGGCATCGATCATTTCCATGGCCATGCAAAGGTCAGTGCAGAACTGGCTGATAAAATTCTGCACCGCCTGAAATTTGATAATGATACGATCAGCAAAGTCAAAGTCTATGTACGTTATCACGATGTGCGTCCGGAATTAACAGAGAAATCGGTCCGCAGGGCAGTAAGCAGAGTCGGGGCAGATGCATTTGCAGAAATTCTGAAACTGAAGATGGCAGATACGCTGGCACAGTCTCCGAAATGGCAGCCTCAGAAAAAAGAATATCTGAAAGAACTGACTGCGTTGTATCAGGATATTCTGAAAAAAAAACAGTGCCTTTGCATCAAAGATCTGAAAGTCAGCGGAAGAGATCTGATCGCAGATGGTATGAAACCGGGAAAAGAAATGGGCGAAATCCTTGCACGGCTGCTGGAACTGGTACTGGAAGAACCGGAACGAAATGAAAAAAACTGGCTGATGGATGAAAGCAGAAAACTGCGCGAAGCGATGAAATAAAACCGGCTGCTATCCAGGAAGAACTTCCAGTATATTTACCTTTCACATTTCATAGGATAGAGAAGAATAAGAATGTGGGGGGATTGGAGTGAATGAAAAAGATCTGGTGATATTGGAGCAGTACGATCTGCAGGTACAAAGTACCAGGCGGGGACGCGGCTCCTTTCTTTGTGATACGGATAAAGGGCTTGTGCAGGTGACGGAATTTTACGGTTCGCAGGAGCGGCTGTTTTTTCAGAAACGCGTACTTTGTTTTCTGGAAGAACAGGGGATGCGTGCAGATGTTATCCTGGAAAATCAGGAGGGAAATCTGGTTTCTTTTGACCGTTATCAGAATGGCTATGTAGTAAAAAAATGGTTTTTCGGGCGGGAGTGCGATACCAAAAGCCAGGAGGATGTTTTGGAAGCAGTCCGTTATCTGGCAAAACTTCATCAGATATTATGCTTTCCGGTGGCGCAATTTCAGACAGAGGCGGCGCAGATTGCGGAAAAAGAAGAAAAAGTGATAAGGAAAGATTTAGAATATAATGGCGAGCCATTGACGGAGGAAATTGCAAGGCATACAAGAGAACTGAAAAAGGTGCGGAATTTCATACGGACACGTAAAAAGAAAACAGCATTTGAGCAGCGTTTTCTGGAATTGTATGATCCGTTTATGGCGCAGGCAGAAGAGGTATCACACTGGGTGCAGGAAAGCCGGGCAGCAGCACTTTACCGTCAGAGTATACGTGAAAGGCGCATCTGTCATGGGGATTACAGCCAGCATAACCTGTTTTTTGACCAGGAAGGTGCGGTAGCGGTTAATTTTGCAAGATGCTGTTTTGATATACAGATGGTGGACTTTTATCAGTTTTTCCGTAAGATTATGGAGAAACAGTCCTGGAACCGGAAGCTTGGCATGGAAATGCTGCATGCCTACCAGCAGGTGCGGCCGCTTGGGGATGCAGAATTTGAAGATTTCTGTATAAGGCTGGCATATCCGGAAAAATTCTGGAAACTTGCAAACCATTATTTCAACAGTCGCAAGGCATGGATACCAGAAAAAAGCCTTCAAAAACTGGAAATGCTCGACATGCAGGAAAAAAAACGCAGAGAATTTGTAAAGTTTCTGCATTAAAGGTTTTCTTTTGGACCTTTTTATTATATAATAAAGCCATCTATTGAATATTTTAATGGAGGTAGCATAATGGATTATAAAAAGGTCTATGAAGAGTGGCTCGCAAATCCATACTTTGACGAGGCTACAAAGGAAGAACTGCGAGCAATTGAGGGAGACGAAAAAGAAATCAAAGAACGCTTTTATGCAGATCTTGAGTTTGGTACTGCAGGACTGAGAGGTATTATCGGTGCAGGTACAAACCGTATGAATGTCTATACCGTGCGTAAGGCTACACAGGGACTTGCCAATTATATCAAATCTGTGGGAGCACAGGATAAAGGCGTGGCAATCGCTTACGATTCCAGACATATGTCACCGGAATTTGCAGATGAAGCAGCACTGTGTCTGGCTGCTAATGGCATCAAGGCTTATGTGTTTGAGTCACTGAGACCGACTCCGGAGCTTTCATTTGCTGTGCGTACACTCAAATGTACCGCAGGTATCAACATCACAGCAAGTCATAATCCACCGGAATACAATGGCTACAAAGTATACTGGGAGGATGGTGCGCAGATCACACCGCCTCATGATACAGGTATCATGGCTGAAGTAAAGGCAGTTACCGACTATGCAACCGTAAAAACAATGGACAAAGATGCAGCAGTAGCAGCAGGACTTTACGAAGTGATTGGTGCGAATATTGATGATCCATATATCGAAGCACTGAAGAGCCAGGTGATCCACTGGGATTCTATCCGCGAAGTCAGCAAAGATCTCAAGATCGTTTACACACCACTGCACGGTACCGGAAACATTCCGGCGAGACGTGTCTTAAAAGAGCTTGGTTTTGAACATGTATATGTAGTAAAAGAGCAGGAACTGCCAGACGGCAATTTCCCGACGGTAAGTTATCCGAATCCGGAAGCAGAAGAAGCTTTCGAACTGGGACTGAAACTTGCAAAAGAGATCGATGCAGATCTGGTTCTGGCAACCGATCCGGATGCAGACCGCCTTGGTGTACGTGTCAAAGACAAAGATGGTGTATACCATACTCTGACAGGAAATATGTCCGGATGTCTGCTGGAAGAATATGAACTGAGCCAGAAAAAGGCAGCAAATGGCAGCCTTCCGGAAGATGGAGCCGTTGTCAGCACGATCGTTACTACAAACATGGCAGGAACGATCGCAAAATCTTATGGACTGCGTTTTATTGAAGTCCTGACTGGATTCAAGTATATCGGACAGCAGATTCTTGGTTTTGAACAGAGCGGCAAGGGTCAGTATCTCTTCGGATTTGAGGAAAGTTATGGCTGTCTGATCGGAACTCATGCAAGAGATAAAGATGCGATCGTTGCAACGATGGCTCTGTGCGAAGCAGCAGCTTATTATAAGACACAGGGTAAGACACTTTGGGATGCCATGATCGATATGTATGAGAAATATGGCTACTACAAAGATGATATCCAGGCAATCACACTGAAAGGTATCGAAGGACTGCAGAAGATCCAGGAAATCCTGGAGACACTCAGAAACGAGACACCATCAGAAATTGCAGGTTACAAAGTGCTTTCTGCAAGAGATTACAAGAAAGATACGATCAAGAATCTGGAAACAGGTGAAGTGACAAAGACAGGCCTTCCATCCTCAAATGTTCTGTATTATGATTTAAGTGATGATGCATGGCTGTGTGTAAGACCGTCCGGAACTGAGCCAAAAGTAAAATTCTACTATGGCGTAAAAGGAAATTCTCTGGAAGATGCAGATGAGAAATCAGCAGCATTTGGCAAACAGGTTGTAGCAATGATCCAGGAAATGCTCTAAAATGACAGAAACATATGGTTTTGAGGATTTCTGTCAGATTGTGTCAGCGTTGCGAAAAAAGGAAGGTGGCTGTCCATGGGATCTTGCCCAGACGCATGAAAGTCTGAAGCCTTATATGGTATCGGAGACGGCAGAGGCACTGGCAGCGATCGATCTTTATGAGCAGACAAAGGATGCGTCCAATCTCTGCGAAGAGCTTGGTGATATGTTTTTTCAGGTCGTGATGCAAAGCCAGATCGCAGCAGAAGAAGGTCTTTTTACGATCGATGATGTGCTGCAGAATGTCAGCGAGAAGATGATCCGCCGTCATCCGCATGTTTTCGGGGAAGAAAGCTACGAACTTTTAGGTGGACATGCTGATACCTGGAGTGATATCAAGCAACTGGAAAAATCCGGTATGACAGAAGCTAAGAAAAAAGCTCAGAAAAGAGCAGTTTATTTGGCAACACAGCAGATGATACAACATTTACAGAAATCCCTTGACAAATATAGGGATAGCGATTATAAATAAACATAGCCAACAAGGCTGTTGTATTCTGAGAGGGTTCAGAACGAACGCACAGAATGCCGCAGCCTTGTCTATGCCATAGTACAGGAAGGAACTGCCAGGAGGCAGGCCTGCAGGTTGAGAATTAAAAAAGGAATCACAGGAGGAAATGTCCATGAATAAGACAGAATTAGTAGCAGCAATCGCTGAACAGACAGAATTATCTAAAAAAGATGCAGAAAAGGCACTGAAAGCTTTCACAGATATCGTTGCAGATGAACTGAAAAAAGGTGAAAAAGTACAGTTAGTAGGATTTGGTACTTTTGAAGTATCTGAAAGAGCAGCAAGAGAAGGAAGAAATCCTCAGAGTGGTGAGCCGATGACGATCGCAGCTTCCAAAGCTCCGAAGTTCAAAGCTGGAAAAGCACTGAAGGATATGATCAACAACTAAGAGATATAGTCGGAAAATGGCTGCCGTGGAAGATTCTGCGGCAGTTTTTGTATATCAGATGTGAGATGACTCCTGCCTCTGTAGGCGGCGAGCAACAAGCTTGTATCAGTGGAGGGATTCAATCTCCCATCTGATATAGCCTCCGGCGGATTGCAGAGGAAAGGAACAAAACAATATGAGACTGGACAAGTTTTTAAAGGTTTCCAGACTGATCAAGCGGCGTACTGTGGCAAATGAGGCATGTGATGCGGGCAGAGTCCTGATCAATGGAAAGACGGCAAAGGCATCCGCAGCAGTAAAAGCCGGAGATGTGATCGAAATCCAGTTTGGAACAAAAGCAGTAAAAGTAGAAGTACTGGATGTACAGGAGACAGTAAAAAAAGATAATGCGGCAGAACTCTACAAATATCTGTAGAGAACAGGAGACTGTGTGCATCCTGGCATAAATACAGACTGTGTTTCATATACTTTTGCAAAGAGTTTATGGAGTGCAGATATGGACGAAAAACAAAGTCAGGGGACAGCACATAAGGTAAACATCCAGGGAAGGCACAGCGGTACCATCAGCGGGGTATCCGATGTGCTTTCTTTTGATTTAAATGAGATTGTTTTGCAGACAACACAGGGAATGCTGATGATACGCGGACAGGAACTTCATATGAACAGGCTGACACTTGAAAAAGGCGAGGTAGATCTGGAAGGAAAAATAGACAGTCTGGTTTACTCAGATCATGCGGGCGAATCTGGAAAAGGAGAGTCCTTTTTTGGACGGCTGTTTCGTTAAATGAGCACGGTTATTTTAGCAGAGGCGCAGTTTTTTGCCGCAGCGTTCATAGCAGGAGTGTTCCTGCTTTCCGGTTATGATATTTTACGTTCCTTTCGGCGGGTATTTTGTCACAGTCTTTTTGCAGTTTCGATAGAAGATTTTGTCTACTGGTGTGTGGCGGGAATTTTTCTGTTTTTGTTGTTTTATGAAAAAAATAACGGGGAAATACGGGGTTATGCAGTTGCAGCACTTGGAATGGGAATGCTGATTTATCATTTTACGTTGCAAAATGCAGTACTGAAGATTTTTTTCCTGCTTTTTCGCTTTTTGTATCTTGGAATTGCCGGGGTTTTCAGGCTGATTTTGCTGCCTGCTGGAAAATCACTTAAAAAAATGAGAAAAATTGTCCGGAAAACATTGAAAAACAAGATAAAACAGGTTAGAATGGTCATAGACAAAAAGTAGAGTTAGAAAGTCGGGAAGGGTATATGAAAAAAAGAAAAAGCAGACGCAGGAGAGATGCAAATTTCAAGGGGATGTGTTGTATTTCTGCTGTGATACTTGTATTACTTGTAGTATTGTCTGTAAAAAGTCACACACTAAAGCAGCGAAACGCGGTATATCAGAAAGAAATCGCACAGCTTCAGAAACAAATGGATGAAGAGACGACACGCACCCAGGAAATCAAAGATCTGGAAGCATATATGCAGACAGATGAGTATGCAGAACAGGTTGCAAAGGACAAGCTTGGACTGGTATACGAAGATGAGATCATTTTTAAACCGGAAGAAAACTAAAGATAGATCAACATATCTGAAAAGCAGCCGGCGGCAGCGTCAGAAAGTTGTACAGAATCCCGGAAAGACAGCATGAAAACGACAGAAGCGTGCTGCCTTTCTTTTGTTTTTACAGTAGCACATCTTTGGTCGAAAACTTTTTAAAAATCCGGCCATCCTTTGACAAAATTTTCCAGATAGATCCGATATACTGAAAACGTTGAAGCAGCAGGATATGCGGCGCGAGGAGGCAGTATGGGGGACTTTATTATTATTACGCTGATGGTCAGCAGTTTCTGGCTTTTGTGGGAGATTTTGCGTCTGGTTGGGATGGAACGGCTGAATCGGGAAGAGATAACACTTCCGGCAGGAGAAATTGGCAGGATGGAACTTCTGCGGTGTGCAGATTCCTTTGAACAGTTGGCAAGGCTGTTTGCAGGAATGACGGTTGTGAAAAATGAAATTTCAGAACAGGATCTTCAGCAGGTACTTTATGAAGTACAAAATGATATCTGTGGCAGGTGTCCGGAGGCTTTTCGATGCTGGGGTGGGGACAGTGAGATCGGAATGCAGCGATTTTATAAGATTGTAAACAGTACTATGCAGGGGAAAGATTTTAACAATGGGCGCAGGCAGGCTTTACAGAAAGAATGTGTAAACGGAGATGTATTTTTGCATGCAGTTGTGGATAATCTTGGGAAAGCAAGATTGAATCTGATGTGGCAGAACCGGCTTATGGAGAGCCGGGAGGCAGCAGCCAGTCAACTGCACGAAACGGCATGCATCGTCCGCCGGGCAGCCGGACATATTTGTGATGTAAAACGGATTGATGGGAATATCCGGCAGCAGGCAGATATTCGGCTGCGGATGCATGGTATGATCCTGAAAGATATCTGGTGTCTTAAAGAAGAGCATGGGATTCAACTGTACGTGACACTGAGAACGGCCAGAAAAGGAAGGTGTGTCAGTACCAGAGAAGCAGCGGAACTGTTATCTGCGGCTTTTGGAAGCCGTCTGGTACAGGACGAGCAGGGCAGATCGGTTATCAATCACGAATACAGTACCGTTTTGTTTGTATCAGAACCGCAATATTATATATCTGGCGGTGTTGCCAGAATTGCGAAGGATGGAGAAGTTGTGTCGGGGGACAACTTCTCTGTGTTTTCCGGGAAAAAAGGGCAGATGATCCTTGGCATTTCTGATGGAATGGGATCAGGGCTTGAAGCGTTCAAAGAGAGCGAGACAGTGATCGATCTTCTGGAACAGTTTCTTGGAAGTGGTTTTGATAAAGAAGCAGCGATCCGGCTGATCCACACTTCCATGCTTCTTCAGACGGGAGGGCAGACATCGGCTACGGTAGATTTATGTATGACGGATCTTTACAGTGGGGAATGTGAGTTTGTCAAGATTGGGGCATCAACCACTTTTCTGAAGCGGAAAAACTGGGTAGAGACGATTACATCTACAAGTATGCCGATGGGGATACTTCCGGAAATGGATTATGAATGTACCAGAAAAAAACTGGATGACGGAGACTATATTATTATGGTGTCCGATGGTGTGATGGATGCACTGCCGCAGTCAGAAGCGGAGGAACAGATCAAAGATTACCTGCTGGAAACAGAAATGGAAAATACAAAAGATCTGGCAAGATCGCTGCTGAAATACGTACTGGAAAGAGGTATGCAGCGTGCGCAGGATGATATGACCGTGCTGGTAGGTGCTGTGCGCAGACGTTAGAAAGAATTTAAATGCTTAGAAACGATAAAGGAATATTGCAGACAGATGAAAGAAGTACAGGAATTTATAAGAAAACAGAATATGATCCAGGAAGGAGACTGTGTGCTGGCAGGAGTATCCGGGGGCGCGGATTCGATGTGCCTGCTTCTGGAACTTCTGGAATTTCAGAAAACATGTCCGTTTACCTTGAAGGTGATCCATATTGAACATGGCATCCGCGGGGAATCCAGTCTTGCAGATGCCAGGTTTGTGCAGAACTTTTGCAAAAAATATCAGGTTCCATTTCAGTTATATTGTTTTGATGTAAAAAAGATTGCCGTGGAAAGAAAACAGACGGTAGAAGAAGCCGGCAGGCGTATCCGTTATGAAACTTTTGAATCGGCTGCACAGAAAGAAGCAAATGGTAAGATAGCGGTAGCACATAATCTGGACGATCAGGCAGAAACGATCCTGATGAATCTGGCAAGAGGAAGCGGTCTGCGAGGGCTTGGCGGTATCCGGCCGGTGCGGGGCAGAGTCATTCGTCCACTTTTAAATACAACCAGAAAACAGATTGAAGCATTTTTGAACAGTCGTGGCATTGGATGGAGAACGGATGCCACAAATCTGGAAATGGAATATACCAGAAACCGGATACGCCTGGAAATTCTGCCGCTGCTGACACGGTATGTCAATGAGCAGACAGTGAACCATATTGCAGAAGCCGGCATACGTCTGCAAAGAGCAGAAGATTATCTGCAAAAACAGACCGAAAAGCTTTCAGAAACCTGCGTAAAAGCAGCAGAAGGAAAGATTTATCTGCGGCGTGATGATCTGAAGGATCAGGAAAGACTGATGCAGGAATATCTGATCCGCAGTTGCCTTGGAAAGCTTGTGGCAGGTCAGAAGGATATCGGCGGGGTTCATATGGAAGCACTTTTGAAGCTGGTAGCTGGTGAAACAGGAAAGTCGCTGGATCTTCCAGGTGGAGTGCGTGCGCTCAATCAAAGTGCGTATCTTGTTTTTGAAAAAAAGGATGCAGACAGCACAGCGATACCGGAAGAGGAAGAAACACAGATTCTTCCGGGGGTGACCAGATGGGGCGGACTGTGCATAACAGCAGAAATTTTATCGTATACAGGGCAAATTATTCCGGAAAAAAAGTATACAAAATGGTTTGATTATGATACCATAAACTATGCACTTACAATAAGAACACGTAGGACGGGCGATTATTTGCAGGTGCATGCAGAAGGTGGGAAGAAATCTCTCAAAAAGTATCTGATCGGTGAAAAAATCCCAAGAGAAGAGCGGGACAGACTGCCACTTCTGGCAGATGGCGCGCATATAGTATGGGTGGTCGGATATCGTATCAGTGAGAGATATAAAGTTACAGAACATACAAAACAGATTCTGCAAATACAAATAGATAAGGAGAATAGAGATGGAAGATAAGATTCGTGTACTGTTGACAGAAGAAGTAGTAAATGAAAAGATCAAACAGATTGGGGAACAGGTCAGCAAAGATTATGCAGGCAAATCTGTTCATCTGATCTGCGTGCTTAAGGGCGGCGTATTTTTTACCTGTGAACTGGCAAAGAGAATCACAGTTCCGGTATCTCTGGATTTTATGTCCGTGAGCAGTTATGGTATGGAGACCAAATCAAGTGGTATCGTAAAGATTGTTAAAGATCTGGACGAACCACTGGAAGGAAAAGATGTGCTGATCGTAGAAGATATCATTGATTCCGGACGTACCTTAAGCTATCTGATCCAGATCCTGAAGAAGAGAAATCCGGCAAGTATTCGTCTGTGTACACTGTTAGATAAGCCGGAACGCAGGGTTACGGATGTAAAAGTGGATTATGTAGGCTTCAATATTCCGGATGAGTTTGTGGTAGGTTATGGTCTGGACTATGCACAGAAATACCGTAACCTTCCATTTATAGGAGTGGTGGAGCAGTAGAAAGGGGATTCAAATTGAATAAAGTTGCAAAAGGAATGGTTTTTTATCTTTCTCTTCTGCTGATCTGCGTACTTGGATGGTCTTATATCAGGAATGCCTTTGTGGAAACTCCGGGTACCAGTTATATGCAGTTCCAGCAGTATGTGGAATCCGGGCAGGCAGAGTATGTGGAGATTCGCCAGAATGCACAGGGTGTGACTGGTGAGATTTCCGTAAATCTGAAAGATGGCACAAACCGGAATCTGAATGTTTCTGATGTTACCAAAGCGGAAGCATTCCTTGATCAGGCAGAAATAGCGTACTATGTAACGGTTGAAAAGGAGAGTGTATTTTTAACGACCATGCTGCCGATGCTTCTGATCTGTATTATTTTTATGGTATTTTTTGCTATGATGAACCGTCAATCAGCAGGCGGCAATGCCAAGATGATGAATTTTGGAAAAAGCCGTGCTACGATGACCATGCCGGATAGCAAAAAAGTAACATTTAAAGATGTGGCAGGACTTCAGGAAGAAAAAGAAGATCTTCAGGAGATCGTAGATTTCCTTAAAGAACCGAAAAAATATCTTCAGGTGGGAGCGCGTATCCCGAAAGGTGTATTGCTGGTAGGCCCTCCGGGAACCGGAAAAACACTGCTTGCCAAAGCAATAGCAGGAGAAGCAGGCGTTCCGTTTTTCAGTATTTCCGGTTCGGATTTTGTGGAAATGTTTGTCGGTGTCGGAGCATCCCGTGTGCGTGATCTGTTCGCAGAAGCAAAGCTCCATGCACCGTGTATCGTATTCATTGATGAGATTGATGCAGTAGCAAGAAAACGTGGTGCCGGTATGGGTGGCGGTCACGATGAACGCGAACAGACCCTGAACCAGATGCTGGTAGAGATGGATGGCTTTGGCTATAACGAAGGCATCATTGTCATGGCGGCAACGAACCGTGTGGATATTCTGGATCCGGCAATCATGCGGCCGGGACGTTTTGACCGTAAGATCGGTGTAGGCAGACCGGATGTACGCGGTCGTGAGGAAATCTTAAACGTTCATGCCAAAAACAAGCCACTGGGTGATGATGTGGATCTTAAAGAGGTAGCGCGGACATCGGCAGGATTTACTGGTGCAGATCTGGAAAACCTGATGAATGAGGCAGCGATCTATGCGGCAAAAGATAAGAGAGCTTATATTATACAGGAAGATATCCGGCGTGCATTTGTAAAAGTCGGTATCGGAGCGGAGAAAAAAAGCAAGATCATCACGGAAAAAGAAAAGAAGATCACAGCTTACCATGAGGCCGGGCATGCAATTCTCTTTCATATACTGCCGGATGTGGGACCGGTTCATACAATTTCGATCATTCCTACCGGAATGGGCGCAGCCGGCTATACGATGCCGCTTCCGGAACAGGATGAGATGTTTAATTCCCAGAATAAAATGATGCAGAATATTGTTGTTGATTTTGGCGGCCGTGTTGCAGAAGAACTGATTTTCGGGGATGTTACGACCGGTGCATCTCAGGATATCAAGCAGGCGACGCAGATGGCACGGGCAATGGTCACACAATATGGTATGTCAGAAAAAGTCGGCCTGATCAATTATGGAAATGATGATGAAGTCTTTATCGGACGGGATCTTGCGCAGACAAGAGGTTATGCAGACCAGACAGCAGCCGTGATCGACAGTGAAGTAAAACGTATCATTGACGAATCTCATCAGAAAGCAAAGGAACTTCTGGAAGAGAATATGGATGTCCTGCATGCATGTGCAAAGCTTCTGATGGAAAAAGAAAAGATTGGGCGGGAAGAGTTTGAAGCACTTTTTGGTGAAAATACACAAAAAACGATGTGAAATTTTGTGAAGATTATGCACACTTAAATTTGCACCTATGGTATATTATTTCTTGTAAAACCCCCAATACATTATATAGTTTTTGCTACACCCCATAAGAAGAAATACCTTCTCCAAAGAAAGACAGTTCAGATGAACTGTCTTTTTCCTTTCTGGAAAGGTTGTGAATTTGCACGAGATAGTGTAAGATAGTCAAAGAGGGAGAAAACTCCCTGTGGGGGCGAAAAGAGGCTCCTGACATTAGGAGGGAAATATGAACTTGCCAAGTATTGAATATCAGGAAAAACTGCGCGAATATGTACTGCAGATGCGTCCGGTGTTTAAACCGAATGCACTTTTCAGTGATGAGACAGCGAATTTTGTGACACCAATGGAACCGGAGGCGGGAGAGATCGTCACCATACGTTTCCGTTCCTGGAAAGATAATATTGATAAAGTGTATTTTGTCAGTGATTCTGTGCGTATGGCCATGGAATACGAAAAGACAGAAGGAAGTTTTGATTATTTTAAGATCCGTGTGCTGATGTCAGAAGAAACACTTCACTATTTCTTCGAGATCCATGCCGGAAAGATCCGCTGTTTTTACAATAAAGCAGGGGTTTCCAAAGATCAGCAGAATGCATATGCCTTTACGATCGCACCAGGTTTTCGGACACCGGACTGGGCGAAAGGTGCTGTGATGTATCAGATTTTTGTGGACCGCTTTTCAAGTGGAGACAGCAATAACAACGTAGAGGACCGGGAATATTTTTATATAGGGGATTATTCGCAGAAGGTGATTGACTGGCGGAAAAATCCATCTTTTATGGGTGTACGTGAGTTTTATGGCGGAGATCTGCAGGGCGTTATGAACAAACTGGATTATCTGCAGGAACTGGGTGTGGATGTGATTTATTTTAATCCGATCTTTGTATCCCCGTCCAATCATAAATATGATATCCAGGATTATGATTATATCGATCCACATTATGGAAAAATCGTCAATGACGGTGGTGAGACACTGCATGAAGGAGATACCATCAATGCGCACGCGACCAAATACATCCGGCGTGTAACGGATAAAGCAAATCTGGAATCGAGTAATACGTTTTTTGTACAGCTTGTAGAAGAAATCCATCGCAGAGGGATGAAAGTGATCCTGGATGGTGTATTCAATCACTGTGGCTCGTTCAATAAATGGATGGATCGTGAACAGATTTATGAACGTCAGGAAGGGTACGAACCGGGTGCTTATGTATCTGCCGACAGTCCGTACCGCAGCTTTTTTAAATTCAATAACGAACAGGCGTGGCCGTACAATCCAAATTACGACGGCTGGTGGGGACATGATACATTGCCAAAGCTGTGTTATGAACAGTCACCAAAGCTGCATGATTATATATTGGAGATCGGGAAAAAATGGGTTTCGCCGCCTTTTAATGTAGACGGATGGCGTCTGGATGTGGCAGCCGATCTGGGATTTTCCAATGAGTACAACCATCAGTTCTGGAAAGAGTTCCGCAAGACCGTAAAAGAAGCGAATCCGGAAGCAATCATTCTGGCAGAGCATTATGGAGATGCCAGTGCATGGCTGCGTGGTGATGAGTGGGATACTGTTATGAACTATGATGCATTTATGGAACCACTGACCTGGTTTTTTACCGGAATGGAAAAGCACAGCGATGAATTTCGCGGCGATCTGCTTGGAAATGAACAGGCATTTTCCGGAGCGATGTGTCATCATATGGCAAGTTTTCTGGCACCGTCTTTGCAGGTTGCCATGAATGAATTGTCTAACCACGATCATTCCCGTTTTCTGACCAGAACGAACCACAAAGTTGGACGCGTGGCAAATCTTGGATACGAAGCAGCATCGCAGGATATCAATATATCCGTTATGCGGGAAGCAGTTGTGATGCAGATGACCTGGCCGGGAGCGCCGACCATTTATTACGGAGATGAAGCCGGAGTCTGTGGATTTACCGATCCGGATAACCGAAGGACGTATCCGTGGGGAGAAGAAAATCTGGATCTGATCGCTTTTCATAAGGAAATGATACGTATACACAAAGCATATCCGGTTCTGACACATGGTTCACTGAAGTTTCTGGAACAGAGACATAATCTGCTTTCATATGGAAGATTTTCAGAAAACGAGCAGGTGATCGTTGCATTTAATAATGAAGATTATGAACAACAGATCCGTTTGTCTGCATGGCAGGTGAATGTACCAATGAATGGAGAGATGGAGCGAGTGATGCTGACGCATGCCCAGGGGTATACGACAGAATCCTATCCAGTTGCGATAGAGTCAGGAGAAATTGAACTGACACTGCCACCGCGTGCCGGGATGGTATTGCATTGCAGAAAATAAAATAGAAATTCAGATACAGAAACGCCAGTTCCGGAAGATAACGGTTCTGGCGTTTCTGTCAGGTAAATGTCAGCAGAGCTGTATAAAATTTTTTGATAAACTTGCGGACGTGTGATCTGCACGTAGTGTTAAACAATAAATGCTTTCGCAAATTAAATCATTAAAGTGTTTTGACAAAAAATAAAAGCGCGAGACGGGACTCGAACCCGCGGCCTCGACCTTGGCAAGGTCGCGCTCCACCAACTGAGCCACTCGCGCATTTCTTTCTGTAAGTTGTGTTCCGCAACTCACAGGTCATATAATACAATAGAAAAATACATTTGTCAACAAAAAAATTCAAAAAAAATCAAATTATTTTTTCTGTGTACTTGACAGATGTTTTTCTTTGCGTGATACTTAGGAGAAAATGACTGGAAATCAGAATCAGGAGGAGCGCATGAAAATATTGCTGGTCGCGATCAACGCGAAATATATCCATTCCAATCTTGCTGTTTACTGTCTGAAAAGCTATGCGGCAAAAAGAGGAATTGAAACGGAACTGGCGGAGTATACCATCAATTACAGACAAGACGATATCTTATCTGATATATACCAGAGAAAACCGGATGTGATCGCATTTTCGTGTTATATCTGGAATTTGGATTATGTAACGAGTATTGTGCAGGACTTGAAAAAAGTACTTCCGAAGTCGGAAATCTGGGGCGGCGGTCCGGAGGTTTCTTATGATGCAGCACAATTTCTGGCAAAACAGCGGGGATTTCGCGGTGTTATGAAAGGGGAAGGGGAGCGTACTTTCTATGAACTTGCCAGACTTTACACAGAGTATGGAAGCGATGCCGTGCGCAGGCTGGAAGAATGCGACAGTATTGCGTGGCGCGATCATGAAGGAACGATTTTTGAGGGAAGTCTGCCAATGCCGGTCACGTTGGATGAAGTTCCGTTTATATATGAAGAATATGAAAATCTGAAGCCATTTGAAAACCGTATTCTATATTATGAAACCAGTCGTGGATGCCCGTTTTCCTGTAGCTACTGTCTTTCTTCTATTGATAAGAGAGTTCGTTTCCGCAGTACGGAATTAGTGGAAAAGGAATTGCAGTTCTTTCTGGATCATAAAGTGGCACAGGTTAAGTTTGTAGACCGTACCTTTAACTGTAATCATACACATGCCATGGCAATCTGGAACTATATCAGGGAACATGACAATGGCGTGACAAATTTTCATTTTGAGATTGCAGCAGATCTGTTAAATGAGGAAGAGATCAAATTGCTTTCTACATTTCGGCCGGGACTTGCACAGTTGGAAATCGGGGTGCAGTCTACCAATCTTCAGACAATAAAAGAGATCGATCGCGTGATGGATTTTGAAAAAGTATCAGAAAAAGTACGAAAAGTAGCGTCTGCAAATAATATCCATCAACATCTGGATCTGATCGCCGGTCTGCCGTATGAAAATCTGGAGAGTTTTAAAAAGTCTTTTAATGATGTTTACCGTCTGAAACCACAGCAGTTTCAACTGGGATTTCTTAAGGTACTAAAAGGTTCTAAAATGTATCGGAAATCCAAAGATTATGGTATTTTGTATCATGCACGTCCAATGTACGAAGTGTTATCGACAAAATGGCTCAGTTATGATGAAGTTATTTATCTCAAAGGTATTGAAGAGATGGTGGAAGTTTATTATAACAGCACACAGTTTGCACGCACGATTGAAAAGCTGGAAGAAGCATTTGCAGAGCCGTTTGATCTGTACGAGGCACTGGCATCTTACTACGAAGTACATGATCTGAACGGGCGCAATCATTCACGTATGGGCAGACTGGATATTCTGCATGATTTTATTCTGGAGACGATTCCGCAGGAAAAAACAGCACAGTATGAGGATTGTCTCCTTCTGGATCTTTACTTGCGGGAAAACAGCAAAAGCCGTCCGCAGTGGGCATGTGATATTGCGAAAAAGAAACCGCAGGTACAGGAATTTTACAGACAAGAGTCCGAAGAGAAACGTTACCTGACAGATTACGAGGGCTATAGCTGGAAGCAGATCGCAAATATGACACATCTGGAAATCCTTTCCGATGGACAGTGGTGTCTGTTTGATTATAAGAAGCGCAATCCACTGACCAAAGATGCGGCTATGTACGTGGTTTTGCATGAAAAGGCGAAGCAAAGCGGGGAGATGGGAAAAGAAGTATGATCAGAGATTATGTGGCACTGGATCTGGAGACAACGGGCTTAAGTCCGCGGAAAGATACGATCCTTGAAATCGGGGCGGTGCGTGTAAAGGATATGAAGGTACAGGATCAATATGCGGCGCTTATCAATCCCGGATTTCCGATTCCGGAGCGTATTACGGCACTGACCGGCATTTCTGATGAAATGGTAAAAACAGAACGGGATGAGAGAACAGTTGTGGAAGAATTTCTGGAGTTCTGTGGGGATGCAGTCATTCTTGGACATAATATTGCATTTGATTTTGGATTTCTTCAGCAAAAAGCGGCAAATATAGGAAAAAGTTTTTTGAATGAGGCACTGGATACTTTAAAGATCGCACGGAAATATCTTCCGGAACTTCCAAGCAGGAAACTGGGTGACCTCTGTATCTATTATCAGATTGAACAGAAACAGTGGCACCGGGCGTACGAAGATGCAAAAGTAACAGGAGAACTCTATCAGAAGCTGGTAGCGGATTTTTATCAGGAAGGGGAAGTGGAATTTCAGCCAAAGAAACTTTCTTATAAAGTAAGGAAAGATGCACCGGCTACGAAAACACAAAAAGTATACTTGAATGATTTGCTGAAATATCATAAAATAGAAACGAATGTTGCTTTGGATTCCCTGACCAGAAGTCAGGCGTCCAGAATGGTTGACGGGATTATATTCCGTTATGGGAAAATGATGAGGTGATAGATATGATGAATTTTCGTGACAAAAAAACAAAACGGATTCTTTCCGGAATTTTGGTTGTACTGATCGTGATCGCAATGGTGCTTCCGACATTGGCAGCGGTAATCGGTATTTTTTAACAGCAAATCAGGGGTTATCAGTACTGTATCAGATACAGTATGGGAGGTTATATATTATGAGAAAAAACAGATATTCGGTACTGGCTGCGCTTCTGGCACTGGCGGGAGTGGCCGCATTTTCACCGAAAGCCGTTCTGGCAGCAGATGGGGAGACGATCAGCCAGGGTGTTTATATCGGAGATGTAGATGTTTCCGGTATGACAGAGGAAGAAGCGAAAAAGGCAGTAGAAGATGGTATGGATGAAACCAAGGCTGCAAGCATAACTTTAAAAGTAGACAGTGAAGAGACGGTAGTAAATGCCGGAGATCTTGGCCTTTCCTGGGAGAATCAGGAAGTAGTGCAGGAGGCTCTGGAACTTGGTAAGTCCGGAAATATCGTCAAGCGTTATAAGGATAAAAAAGATCTGGAAAACGAATCAAAAAAATATAAGATGGATTATTCCGCAGATAAAAATGTGATAAAACAGGTATTGCAGGAAAAAGCAGATCTGTTTAACCGGGAGCCGACGGATGCACAGATTTCCACGGACAATGGAAGTTTCGAAGTCGTGCAGGGCGAGAATGGTATTTCACTGAATGTGGATAAATCAGTAAAAAAGATTTACAAATATCTGAAAAATGACTGGGACGGTGAAAATACATCAATTGAACTTGCGGCAGATGTAAAAGAACCGGAGTGTACAACGGAAGATCTTGCCAGCATTACCGATGTACTTGGAACAGCCACTACATATTATGGCTCTACCAATGCAAGAAATAAAAACGTAGAGACGGGAGCGGAAAAGTTAAATGGTCATCTGCTGATGCCAGGTGAGACTTTTTCTGTTACACAGGAAGTGATTCCGTTTACCGAGGAAAATGGATACGAACCGGCACCTTCTTATGAAAGTGGAAAGGTAGTGGACAGTTATGGCGGTGGTATCTGCCAGGTTTCCACAACCCTGTATAATGCGGTACTCAATGCAGAACTGGAAGTGCTGGAACGTCATAATCATACGATGATCGTTACTTATGTTGATCCGTCCAAAGATGCGGCAATTGCAGAAGGACTGATGGATCTGCAGTTTGCCAACAGTACGGATTATCCAATCTTTATTTCTGGGTATGCATATGGCGGGGAGCTGACCTTTACCATCTATGGACATGAGACAAGAGATCCGAACAGAACCGTAGAGTATGTAAGCGAGACAACCGGAACGACCGATCCGGAAGGAGTGAAGCTGTATGCATCTACGGATCAGCCGGTAGGTTATCTCAATCAGATCCAGAGTGCACATCAGGGACTGACGGCGGTGCTCTGGAAGTATGTGACAGAAAATGGTGAGACTACAAAAGAGCAGGTTAATTACAGCAATTATCAGGCAGTTCCGGTTTCTTATGATGTAGGAGTCAATACCGATAATCCGACGATAGCGGCAGCAATCCAGACAGCGATCGCAAACAATGATCTGGAACAGGTGCAGGCGATCATCAGTGGTAATTATGGCCAGACGTCCGGTACGCAGACAAATGACCAACAGCAAAGTGAATCACAGCAGTCGGAATCACAGTCTGGTTCAGATTCTGCGCAGGATGGTACACAGCAGTCAGAAAATGGCGCATCTGACAGCACAACACCGGATGCATCGGTTCCGGATGATACGACAGCCGATGTCATCCAGTAATTCGCAGCAGGGCATTTTGGAACCGACAGTATAACATCAGTAAAAGGATAAAATATATGGATCTTGTTTTGACAAAATGGATAGCATTAAAAGGCACTTTTGAGCTGGCTTCCCGCAAAGGGGAGCAGCTTCTTAGTCGTTTTCCGTCCGTCATGATCCAGGATGCAGCAGAGTTTGAACGTTACCTGTCTACTGAAAGAGAGTATCAGATCTCAGGCGGGTACGGCGCTGCCGCCATTTACCCGCTTGGAAAAGGCGGGATATTAAATGGGCTCTGGAACATGCTGGAGCAGATGGAAGCGGGCATGGAGATTGATCTTCGGAAGATTCCAATCCGACAGGAGAGCGTAGAAATCTGTGAGTTTTTTGATCTGAATCCGTATTATACCGATTCTATAGGGGCACTGCTGGTGGCAGTGGATGACGGAACAGGTCTGGTTTCGTTACTGGAACGGGAAGGAATTCACGCGGCGGTGATCGGAAGAACGAACGATGGCAATGACCGTATCATCTATAATCAGGGAAATAAAAGATACCTGGACCGACCTCAGAGAGAGGAACTGGAAAAGGTGTTCGACTTAAATGAAAAGGAGGCTTAAAAATGAGAGAACAGATATTGACATTTTTGGAAAAGAACAGCCGTATTGATCCGAAAGAACTGGCCATTTTACTTGGCAGCGATGAAGTAACGATCATGAATGAGATCGCAAAGATGGAAGAGGAAAAGGTCATCTGCGGTTATCACACACTGATCGACTGGGAAAAGGTTTCCGATGAGAAAGTAACCGCTCTGATCGAAGTGCGTGTTACTCCGATGCGTGGACAGGGATTTGATTCGATTGCAGAGCGTATTTATAATTATCCGGAGGTAAGAAGCGTATACCTGATTTCTGGGGCATACGATCTGATGGTCATTCTGGAAGGAAAAACATTGAAACAGGTATCAGGATTTGTTTCTGATAAGCTTTCTACACTGGATTCTGTTTTAAGTACAGCCACTCATTTCATCCTGAAAAAATATAAAGATCATGGAACGATTTTTACAAAGAAAAGCAAAGATGAAAGGATGCTGGTGACACCATGAAAAATGTAATTTCCGATAAAGTTCTGGGGCTTCAGCCATCCGGAATCAGAAAATTTTTTGATATTGTAAGTGAGATGGACGATGTCATTTCGCTTGGTGTGGGAGAGCCGGACTTTGATACGCCATGGCATATCCGCGACGAGGGTATCTACAGCCTGGAGAGAGGACGTACTTTCTACACATCCAATGCAGGTTTAAAAGAACTGCGAGAAGAGATCTGCAAATATTTAAGCCGCAGATGCAAAATTGACTACACGATCGATGAGACGCTGATCACCGTAGGCGGAAGTGAAGCGATCGACCTGGCAATGCGTGTACTGTTAAATCCGGGCGATGAGGTGCTGATCCCGCAGCCAAGTTTCGTATCTTATCTGCCGTGTGCCGTTTTGGCAGACGGAGTTCCGGTTGTCATCAATCTGAAAGCAGAAAATGAATTTCGTTTAACAGCACAGGAGCTGGAGGAAGCGATCACCGATAAGACAAAGCTTCTGGTGCTGCCGTTCCCGAACAACCCGACCGGTGCGGTTATGACAAGAGAAGATCTCGAAGCGATCGCAGAAGTGATCATCCGTCACGATATTTACGTGCTTTCCGATGAGATTTATTCTGAGCTGACCTATGCCGGAGATCATGTATCGATCGCAAGCCTTCCGGGCATGAAAGAACGCACGATCACGATGAACGGATTTTCCAAGGCATATGCGATGACCGGATGGAGACTGGGCTATGCATGTGGACCGAGGGAGATCATCAAACAGATGACAAAGGTACATCAGTTTGCGATCATGTGTGCTCCGACAAACAGCCAGTATGCAGCCGTAGAAGCCCTTAGAAACGGCGATGACGATGTCCTCAAGATGCGTGAAGCGTACAATGGCAGAAGACGTTATCTGCTGCATGCGTTCGCAGAGATGGGACTGCCGTGTTTTGAGCCGCTCGGAGCATTTTATGCATTCCCATGCATCAAAGAGTTCGGCATGACTTCTGATGAGTTTGCATCCAGACTGCTGAAAGAAGAGAAAGTCGCTGTCGTTCCGGGAAGTGCATTTGGTGAGTGCGGCGAAGGATATCTTAGAATTTCCTATGCTTATTCTCTGGAGGACTTAAAGAAAGCACTGGATCGCATGGCTGAATTTGTGAAGAGACTGAAAGAAGAGGGCAGCAGATAATGGCAAAGCTGAATATCGTGCTCTTTGAGCCGGAGATTCCGGCAAATACCGGAAATATAGGCAGAACCTGTGTGGCAACCGGGACAAGACTGCATTTGATCGAGCCGCTTGGATTCCGTTTAAACGAAAAAGCATTGAAAAGAGCCGGCATGGATTACTGGAAAGACCTTGATGTGACCACGTATATTGACTATGCAGATTTCCTGGAGAAGAATCCGGGTGCAAAGATCTATATGGCAACGACCAAGGCAAAGAAAACCTACACGGAAGTAGCCTATGAGCCGGACTGTTATATTATGTTTGGAAAAGAAAGTGCCGGGATTCCGGAAGAAATTCTGGTGGAGAATCAGGAGACGGCGATCCGTATTCCGATGATCAATGGTATCCGCTCTCTGAATCTAGGCAATTCTGTGGCAATCGTACTTTACGAGGCACTTCGCCAGAACCAGTTTGATCATATGCAACTGGAAGGTGATCTGCACCGGCTGCACTGGAGAGAGTAATCCGGGCAGAAAGAAATAAGAATTTGTCGGTGGTTTCCTGGCACATGTACAGAAAGGAAATCACCGATTATTTTTTTGCGTATGCTGTCTGCGAAAAGCCAGAACCCGTGACCTACTGCGTTTCCTACTCAAT